>JADGNS010000322.1 GCA_017883355.1 Candidatus Solibacter sp. | reverse complement strand
GAGCGAAGATTCCTCGTCAAGCCTAATGGCCGCGGCTCCGATGCGCTTTCAGAGCCGCGGCCATTAGGCTTGACGAGGAATCTTCGCTCCGTCACTCCGCCATCAGATAGATCGAAATCGACGCCAACACCATCCCGGTCACCAGAACCGCTCCCGGCACGGTATGGTACATCGCGAGCGAGATGATGATCGTCAAGACAGGCGCCATGGCGGTCATCGGAGCCACGATGATCGCTTTCCCGTAGCGCATCGAATACACCAGGCACAGCGCGCCGATCGAGTTCAGAATCTGGATCCCGGCCGCGGACCATGCACCCGTCCAGCCCCAGTTGATCGCTTTCGAGAATGTGGTCATCGCCAGTGCAATCGGGATCAACAGCAGGCCCGTGGCCGACATATAAAAGAAGATGCTCTCGGCCCGCATGGTCTGGTTTGCGAACTTCATCAGGTAGGCCTGAACGCCCCACATAGCGAAAACCAGCAGACAGAGGATTAGCCAGTGCGCGCCCGCTGCACCAGTTGAGGAGGGCGGCTGGTAGGAAAGCAGAACCAGCGCCGGAGCCGCCAGGATAATCCCCACCCAGGTTCGGCGGGAGCCGCGCTCCTTCAGCAGGATCACCGACAGGAGCACGGTCAGCATCGGATACAGCGAAATCACTGGGAAAATCAGATACGCTGGGCCCAGACGGAGCGCCTCAAACAGGATAAGTTGCCCGCCGGCTCCCAGGAACCCTACGCCACACCCGAGAAGTACCGAACGCCGGTCGTGCTCCAAACTCCACCCGGCAATGCGAAGGCCGAACAGCGCGCAGGGAATCGTGGTCAGCGCCCAAACGGCATACCCCAGGGTGGCCGGAAAGCCAGCCTTCTCGGGCACCTCGATGAAGGCGCCCCAGACGCCCCATAGAACTGTGGTCAATACAGCATAGGCCAGCCACTTGCGGCCTTGCACGGGTCTGGGTTCAGTCAACGTCACGGTCAAATGCGACTCCTGTTCCTCTCCCGCGCCAGGTGTTGCGCTGCTGCCGGAAGGCCTTCGTGAAACGAATCGGAATCAAGCGATCTGTTCCAGCACGGAAGCGGCCCCACAAGTTAGGACGGATTATGCAGGCTCTTATGCAGGCTCCAGTACTCGCCCAGGCGCCAGTGGTTGTCTGGGTCGGGCGATGGACAGACGACCGCTGCACTCATAAACGCCCGCTGATTCACTACGATAATCGTCTCGATCATAGAACGCTGGAAAGCCAATAGTCAAGAAAAATATTTCAAACGAAGGTATTTGTGGCATAAAACAACGGAATAAATAAATAATCGGTCGGCCATGATCGTTGACATCGCACCAGAAGCGGCGATACACTGGCCTCTTGGAAAGAAAACGAAAGAGTGCCAGCCAGAGTATCCAGACAGGGAGATACCAATGAACCGCAGAAAGTGGATGACCCTCGGCGCGATCACGCTCGCGGCTGGCCGAGCCCAGGCTCAGGGTCGGCTGGCCCCCGGGCAGACCACCGGCAATCGGCAGCCACCGGCCGGCGGCGGCATTCCGCTCGAGCAGTATGAACCTAAGAGCATGCTGCACGTTCCCCAGACCCGGGTCCCGCGTTCCCGTTTCCCGGTGATCGACTTCCATACCCACATCACCATGACCAGCGACGGCGCCCCGGGCAAGATCCAATTCGATTTGGATCCCGCCAAGTGCCTGTCCGTGATGGACCGCAAGAACATTCGTACCATGGTCGACCTCACGGGCAGCTACGGCGAGGGGCTGCGCCAAGCCGTCCGCCAACTCTCCGAGGCGCATCCGGGCCGGTTTGCGGTATTTACCGAACCGGTGTGGACCAAGGCTTCCGAGCCGGACTACCCCAAGTTTCAGGCCGACCAGATCGAGGATGCGCATAAGGCCGGCGCCAAGGGGCTGAAGATTCTGAAAACCCTCGGCCTCTTCTTGCGCGAGCAGGGCTCCAATCGGCTCGTTCGCATCGACGATCCCCGCTTTGACCCGATGTGGGAGGTGGCCGGCGCGCTGCACATGCCGATTGCCATCCACGTCTCGGATCCAGAGGCCTTCTTCCTCCCCATCGACCGTTTCAATGAGCGTTGGGAGGAGCTGCACGCCCACCCCACATGGTCGTTTCATGGCAGGGATTTCCCCGGCAATCGTGAACTCCAGGAGGCCCGCCGCAACGTCATGCGGCGCCACCCGCGCACTCAGTTTGTCTGCCTCCATGTCGCCGACTCCGAGGACCTGCCGTACGTCTCGGAATGCCTGGCCAGCCATCCCAACATGAGCGTCGACATCGCCGCCCGCATCGGCGAACTGGGCCGCCAACCGCGGATGTCGCGCAAGTTCTTCGATAAGTATCAGGACCGGATTGTGTTCGGCACAGACGCCCATTCCAGCCCCAGCACGCCGCAACAACTCTTCGGCGAACCGCTCTACGAGATCTATTACCGGTTCCTTGAAACCGAAGACGAGTATTTCGACTACGCCCCGGCGCCTGTCCCCCCACAGGGCCGTTGGCGGATCGATGGCCTCGGACTGCCGGAACAGGTCCTGCGCAAAGTATATTGGGAGAATGCCGCGCGGCTGATGGCCCTTCCTTCATAAAGGGGAGAATCGCAATGCTTGCTCTTGCTCGGTCCACGTTGATTTGTCTGGCAGTTGGTGTTTGCGCCTTGGCTGCCGCCCCCGGCCAGGTCGAAAGCAAACGCGCGCGGCGCGATGTTGACGCCGATACGGACCCGGGTTCCGCCTTCTGGCGCGGCGGTCCCGCTATCTATCTCGACAATGATAGCCGCGGTAATCCCGTGCCGGGATACAAGTCGGAAATTCGATCGCGATGGACGAACCGGAATCTCTACTTTCTGTTCGTCTGCCCCTACGAGCAACTCAATCTGAAGCCGGATCCCACCACATCGGCTGAGACTAACGAGCTTTGGAAGTGGGACGTAGCGGAGGTTTTCATAGGCTCCGACTTCAAGAACATCCGCCGGTATCGGGAATTCGAAATCTCCCCGCAAGGGGAGTGGGTCGACCTGGATATCGATCTCGATACGCCGCGCCACGAAGACGGGTGGGTGTGGAATTCCGGATTTAGGGTCTCCGCTCGAATCGACCAGGCCGCCAAGGTCTGGTTTGGCTTTATGCGGATTCCGTACTCGTCCGTCGACGCCCGCCCGGCCGCCGCTGGCAATACTCTGAGAGTCAATTTCTTTCGCTCCCAGGGGATGCGGCCGAATCGGAGGGCGCTTTCCTGGCAACCCACCGGGCAAGGCACCTTTCATGTGCCGGAGGCCTTCGGAACGCTCAAACTAGTGAATTGACGACGCAAAACCGCCGCGTCAGACAACGATGACTTCCAGTCCTTTGGCGCGCAGTTTTGCCACAGTCTCTTCGTCGACACGACTATCGGTGATGATTCGTTGCGCGCACTGGATCTTACCGATGAGCGATAGACTGCGCCGGTTAAACTTACTGGCGTCCGCGACCACAGTAACTTCGTTCGCCACACGGATCATGACGTTGTTTAGTTGCGCTTCGAGGATGTCCGGTGTGGAAAACCCTTCGTCTGGATGCAGTCCGTCCACCGCCAGAAAAAAGTGGTCCGCGTGCAAATCCTGCAGCATACGTTCCGCCTGAGGGCCCACGAAGGAACTCGAAGCGGGCCGCAGGATACCCCCAATCATGATCAGAGAAATGCTCTCGCTCTCCACCAGTTCGTAGACGATATTCATGGCGTTGGTGATCACGGTCAACGGCAAAATCCGTGCCGACTTGAGATGCCTGGCAACCTGCGCAGTCGTAGACCCCGAATCTAAGATGATACTTTGGTGAGGTTTGACCAACCGGGCGGCCGCGTGGCCGATACGGACCTTCTCAGCGTGATGAATAGTCTCCTTGAAGTGCACAGGGTAGTCGACGGCGGGATTCAACTGCCGAACCGCGCCGCCGTGCGAGCGGATCAGGTCGCCGCGCTCGGAGAGAACATCCAGGTCGGCGCGAGCCGTCACTGCGGACACTTCGAACTTCGCCACGATGCCTTCCACCGTGATGCGACCGTTCTGTTCGATGATCTCCTGAATCTTCTGCCGCCGCTCTTCGGCCAGCAACCGGTGTCGTCGTCCGGGCTCTGCGGCTACTTGTTCCACACACTTATTCTATACGATTCCACCTGGTCAAACAAAAGAAAAAGCAAGTCCGAACGAAGGAAAGTGAACGCATTTCAGAGCCCCTAGGCTTTTCCCCTTCTCTCTCCATAAGGAACCATCGGCCCGAGACACGGCTCAAGCCTGTCGTTCTCGCAAATCTCACCCAGAGCCACGGCAGCGGGCAAACAGAAGGGCGTTTGCTTCAACTCCCCGGCGTGGCGCTGCAACTCGGTGAGGTAGTCGAACGGATTGACGTGGTTGAGTTCGCAGGTATGAATCAGGCTCATGAACAGGTCTCCCATCTGCGCCCCATTCCGGTTCTTGTAAAACAGCGAGTTCTTGCGATGCAGGATCGATTTCTTCAATGCCCGCTCGGCGATGTTATTGTCCAGCGGCGCTCCCGGCACCCGCAGAAACAGCGTGAGTTTCTCCCAGTGATTGAGCAGATACGAGATCGCCTTGCCCAGACCGGAGTTCGGCTCTACTTTCCGTTCCGCGAACTGTGCGCCAAGCCAGACCTTCAGCTTTTCCATCACCGGCCCGCTTTGCCCCTGGTGGAAGTGGAGGCGCTGCTCGGGGGACAGGCCCTGCGTCCGCGCCTGATCGTCGTAGCCGTAGACTTCGCCCAGAGTTTCCAGTACGAACCGGCAGTCCTCGGGAAAATTCGGAGTCACCTCTACGAAGTTTCTACGACCGTGCGCCAGACAGTTGGCCAGCAGTGTGGCGAACGCGCCGGCCGCCTTTGGCACATTCCTCGACAGCGCGTCGCACATCTGAATCGGCGGCGGCAACTCAGTGGGCCGTTGCTTCAGCACTTCGGCCAGATTCTCGCCGGCGTGCTTGCACCCGGTGAAGAACAGTGCGATCCGCCGCTCCTGGAAGATCCATACGACCCCGCTGGTGAATACGCCGGTCCGATCCGGGGCAATGTCAGGATCCCGGTCCAGCGACAGCACGCGCATCGACGTATCGTCGTTGTGCACCACTTCCCCTTGCGCCGCCTGGCGTGTCAGTTCTTGCAGCGCGGGTTGAAGCATGACCGCGGTTTCCGTTACGATCTCGCATTGCGTCGCCATCGGTAGCGGGATGCCCAGGCTCTTTTCCAGACCTTGCAGCCTGTACCACGGTACACCGCTCCCGTACCGCAGCAGGGCGATCATGCTGGCCGCCGTCTCATCGTACTTCTTCTCGCCCACGCCCTCCGGCGGCGCCGCCGTAAACACATCTCCGCACAGATTGCACCGCAACTTCTCCAACTCATACACGGTCGCGGCGATGGGCGCCTGCCCAATAATCCGCACCAGCACGCCCGGATCGCGCTGCGGATATACTTTGCCGCCGCATGAAGCACCCGGACACGGATCTCCTGCCTTCAATGACGCGTGCGGCACGGCAACCTTGCGCGCCCCGCGATAGGCGGCGGCACCATTACGCCCGTGCCCGGCAATCGCACGCTTGGCGGCAGGTGGGGCGTCCGGCGGCTGTAGCTTGTTATCGCTACTCTCGATGCCGGCCTGCTTCAGCACCTTACTTGTCTTTTCCGTGCTCGAGTGACACAGCAGACGGCGCAATGAGGCCAGCGTCGCTTCCTGATTCTGCAGTAACTCGGTCACATAGCCCAGGGTGCGGATCGCGGCTTGTAACTTCTGGTAACCTGCTTCGCCCAACTCCGGGCGCACTTTCTCCAATAACGCCTCTAATTCCTCGCAGGAGACGTCGATTTGTGGGGTACCCTCTGGGTGCGGAGTGGCCACGTCACTTACCCTCCTGTAGTAACTCGCGAAACCGGCGATGGAGTGGCAGCGCCAGCACCTCTTTGATCGACCGGTTCGGCCGATGCGTCTGATCGTCTTTGCCACGCCCCGTGGTTCGCCCCAGCAATACCCAGTTCGCCGCCCGGTAACAGGTCCCGCGAAAGCGTTCCGGGTCGACGAAGGTTTCCAGAAAATAGATCGAGTGCCCATAGATGCGCTCCCAGTCCTGCGAGATCTGGCGGGCCATGCGGCCGAGGATGTGCGAGGCCAGGTGTGGGACAGCGACCCACGGCAGAATCAGAAAGCGTGTGTTGTAGGCGAGGAAGCGGATG
>JADGNS010000321.1 GCA_017883355.1 Candidatus Solibacter sp. | reverse complement strand
GACATCCGCCGCGCCGTTCGCCCCGGGACCGTGCTGGTCAGCATCATGCACGCCAATAACGAGCTCGGCACGCTCCAGCCCATCGCCGAAATCGCCCAGATCGCCCACCAGGGGGGCGCCGCGCTCCACGTGGATGGCGTGCAGGCCCTCGGCAAAATCCCCGTGGATGTCCAGGCGCTCGGCGTCGACCTCTACACCATGAGCGGCCACAAACTGTACGCCCCCAAGGGCGTCGGCGCGCTCTACGCGCGCAAGGGAACCCGCCTCGCGCCCATCATGTACGGCGGGCATCACGAACGCGACCGCCGCCCCGGCACCGAGAACGTCCCCGGCATCGCCGCCTTCGGAGCCGCCGCCGAACTCGCCGCCCGGCGCATGGCCGAGGATTCCGAACGCCTCGCCACCCTGCGCGATCGCCTCGAGAACGCCGTGCTCGAACGCATTCCCGGCACCGGCGTCAACGGCTCGCGCTGGAATCGCCTGCCCAACACCAGCAACCTCTACTTCGACGGCATCGATGGCGAGGCCATGGTGATCGCGCTCGACCTGCGCGGCTTCGCCGTCTCCACCGGCGCCGCCTGCTCCAGCGGAGCCCTCTCCCCCTCGCACGTCCTGAAGGCCATCGGCCTCTCCGACGATCGAGCGCGCGCCAGCATGCGCTTCTCTCTCGGCCGCACCAATACCGCCGATCAGGTCGATGCGCTCCTCGAAGCCATCGCCGCCAGCGTGGCGCATTTGCGCCGGATTTCCGTGCATGCCTGAGTTGCCCATCGCAGTCGCCATGAGCGGCGGCGTGGATAGTTCCACCGTCGCCGCCATGCTCGTGCGCGAAGGCCGCACCGTCGTCGGCATGACCATGCAGTTGTGGAACCAGCGCCGCCTCCCCGAACTGGCCTCCGAAACCGGGTCCGGACGCTGCTGTTCCCTCGACGATGTCTACGACGCCCGCCGCGTCGCCGAACAAATCGGCATTCCCTACTACGTCGTCAACTTCGAACAGCAGTTCGAAGAGCACGTGGTGAAGCCCTTCGTCGAGGAGTATCTCGCCGGGCGCACCCCCATCCCCTGTACCCTCTGCAACAACTACATCAAGTTCGATCGCTTCCTGGAGATGGCCGATTCCGTCGGCGCGCAATACATGGCCACCGGCCACTACGCGCGCGTCCGGTTCCACCCCGCCACCGGGCGTTATCAACTGCTGCGCGCCGTGGACGAGTCCAAGGACCAGACCTACTTCCTCTTCGGCCTGACCCAGGCGCAGTTGGCGCGCACCCTGTTTCCCCTCGGCGAATTGAATAAGCCCGAAGTCCGCGACATCGCGCGCTCCATGGATCTCGCCGTGGCCTCCAAGGGCGATAGCCAGGAAATCTGCTTCGTCCCCAACGGCGACTACGCCGCCTTCATGGATGCCTGGCTCAAGGAAAAGGGCGTCACCGTGGAGCGCACCTCGGGCGAGATCGTCACCACCGATGGACGCACGCTTGGCCACCACCAGGGCGTGCACCATTTCACCGTCGGCCAGCGCAAGGGCCTGGGAATCGCCACCGGCGAACCGCTCTATGTGATCGCCACAGATCCGGCCACCCAGCGCGTCACCGTCGGCGCCAATGACGACCTCCAGTGCTCACGCTTCGTTGCCAGGCAGGTGAATTGGATTTCCATCGCCGGCGTGGCCCCCGGTGCCACCGTCCGGGCCGAAGTCAAAATCCGCAACAAACACGCCGCCGCGCCCGCCACGCTCTCTGGCGCCGCCGATCCCGACTGCGTCGAGGTGTGCTTCGACCTCCCGCAGCGCGCCATCACCCCCGGCCAGGGCGCCGTCTTCTATGACGGCGAGATCGTCCTGGGCGGCGGCTGGATCGAATAGCCTTCCCGCATCTCATAATTAGGCCTACAATATCGGTCAGGAGGCTCTGCATGTTCGGCATGTTGGCTGTCCTGGTTTATCTCCTGGCGATGGGCATCCCCATCTTCCTGCTCTATCGCTTTCACTCCCAAGCCTGGTATTGGCATACGCTGTCGGTCCTGGCAGCGATTGCCCTGGGTTTTCTCCCCATACCCTTTGCATTGCAGAATCCGAAGTTCGATCTGCTCTTCGGATTCACCTTCATCGTGCTGATGATCTGGGGCGCCGGCGGCCTGATTCTGTTCCGCACGCACCACACGCCCCACCACGAAAAACACGCCTAGGTGGGGCATGCTTTAGCTTGCCAGCCGGCCGGAGGCCGGCCATCCTCCTTGGTGCGGCCGGCGCTATCTTCCTACCAAAGGAACTTAAGGCCGAACTGTGTCTGACGCGGTGAGTTCGCCTGGCCGGTAATAATCCCAAACGAACTCGAGGTCACGCTGGTATTCGGTCCGCCGAATCGTGGCGTGTTGAAGGCATTCAGAAACTCCGCCCGGAATTGGATGCGCACGCGCTCCACCAGGTTGAAGTCTTTGAACATCGAAAGATCGAAATTCCGAATGCCGTCGTTGCGTATGTCGGAAACCCTTGGCGACAGGTTTCCGAAAGTAAAGGCAGCCGGCTGGCTGAACACGGTCTTGTCGAAGTACGCGTTCAACCGCTGGTCCACCGGCCCATCCAGCCTTCCACTCTTGCCGTTATTATTGGCCCGGATCGCCTCGGTGAAAATGCCCGTGGTGTTGCTTGCCGAAATCGCGATAGGCGTGCCGGTCTGGAATGTCGTGATCCCGTTGAATTGCCAGCCCCCCAGCACCCAGTTCACCGCGCCCGGAGCATTCTTCCCAAAGTGCCGGCCCCGGCCGAATGGCAACTCATACACGAACGAAGCCACCAGGCGCTTGGCGATATCGATGTCCGCCAGACCCCTTTCCCCGTTGACGTTGAAGCTGTCCTGATAGCTTTGACCGTTGTCCAGATCCTTCGCCCACGTGAATGCCGCCTGGAATTGCAACCCGTGCGACAGCCGCTTGTTCGCACTCACCTGCAGCGAGTGGTACGTCGAGGAGGCGCCGCTCGAAAACAGCGGGTTGATGGTGGTGAACTGCGGGAACGGTCGCAGCAATTGCGAGCGCGCCACCTTTGCCGACGCGAGAACCCCATTGTTCACCAGACCGTAGAACGGGTTGTCCACCAGGTCGTTCAGTTTCGAGCCCAGCGCCATGTACTTGGGGTCGAGCTGGTTGATGTTCATGCCGCTCTCGGTGCCGTGCGCCAGTTGCAGGCCGCGTGTCCCTACATACGCGACTTCGAGCAACACCTTGGCCGGCAGTTCGCGCTGCACATTGAAATTCCACTGCATCATCCACGGCGTCACCGTATCCTGTAGCGGCGCCTGTAGGTTGGCGCCGGCTTGCGTCAGCACGCCCTGCGTCGCCCCCGGAGGCGGCTGAAAACCCTGCGGATACGGATTGCTCAGCAGGTTATACGGCGTGATCCCGTCCACCGTGCTGACCCATGGATTCTCCGTGCGGAATCCGAACGGGCCCACCGTCCCCTGAGACGATTGCGGCGAGGTGCCGAAGATATGTCCATAAGCCGCCCGGATGACCGTCTTCGAATCCACCTGGTACGCCAGACCCAAACGCGGCCCAAGGTTGTTGGTGTCCAGGTGGTACTGATAGCGGCTGTTGCCGTTCACTCCCACGAACACCACACCACCCGTCAATCCGGGAACTGCCTTGGCCAACGGTGAAGGCACCGTGGGGTCGAAGTAGTTCATGCGGTTGTAGCGCTCCGTGCGCGGCGTCTCGAAGTCGTAGCGCAGTCCAAGGTTGAGCGTCAGCTTGGCGCTGACCTTCCAATCGTCCTGCACGTAACCCGCATAGTAGAAGCTCTGCGCCGCCACGTTTTTCCAGGCCTGGATCAGAGAATTCCCCGTCGTGCCCGTGCCCAGCAGCAGCGACGCGATGCTATTGCCTGCCGTCGAACTGGCCTTGTTCGGATCCGGCCCCTGGGTGAACCCCGCCGAGAAGCCGAACGTCGCATCCCGCGCTTCCCACACGTTGGAGCGGATCATTCGGCCTTCGAATCCTACCTTCAGCGAGTGCGACCCAATGATCTTCGTCACGTTCGCCAGTGCGGTGTAGCTCATGAACGCACTGCGCCGGTGGTCGTTGCCGCCCAGGCTCGCGTAACCGCTGGCGGTCACACCCGGAAACATGTCGCGATCCATCGCGGCATCCAGGGTTTTCGGCAGTCCCAGGCTCGAAGGCAGGAAGCCCAGTCCTTGATTCGAGTACACGAACAGAGTTCGCGCAAAGCCCAGCCGCGCGTTGACAATCGTAGTGGGCGAGAGCGTGTTCGTGTAGTCGGCCACCGCTCCGTGCGCGTGGTTCTCCTGGTTGACGCGTCCCTCCGCGATCGTCTGCGCGCTCGGAAATAGCGCGGGCGGCACATCCTGCGTGAGGCGGTACGAGTACCGCGCAAAGAACTTCTGCCGGTCGGTAATGTTGTGGTCCACCCGGAAGTCCGGCTGGTCGATATCCGTCAGGTGTGGGCCGGCGTTGTAATAGTTGTTGGCGTTCGTCACGGCGTTGCCCGCAAAGTTCGCCGCCGGATAGTACTTCATCACGTTCACCGCTACCGCGTCGAAACGCCCGGAGGGAATCTTATTGCCCGGAAACGGATCCCGGATGTATGCCGAGCCGCTGGCGCGCGTCGAGAATGGATCGTAAACCGCGATCGTCTGTCCGTTCGCCGCGAAGGTCTTCGAAAAATCGCCCTGCCGCTGCAAGTCCGTGGGCACGGTGGTGTTGGTGTTGTCGTAAGTCCGCGCCCGCAGTCCCTCATAGGAAACCATGAAAAAGGTTTTGTCGCGCCGGATGGGGCCGCTTACCGTGCCGCCAAACTGGCTGCGCTTGAAACTTCCCAGCGCGAGCCCTTTCTGATTCGCGAAGAAGTCGTTCGAATCCAGCGCCGAGTTGCGCAGAAATTCGTAGGCGCTCCCGTGCAATTGGTTGGTTCCCGATTTGAAGATCACGTTCAGTACGCTGCCCTGGCTGCGCCCGAACTCCGCCGGATAGTTGGCGCCCATTACCTTGAATTCGGCGATGGCGTCGATCGATGGGAATATGGAGACGCCCGACTTCCCATTCACCGTGGAAAACGACGCGGACACGCCGTCGATTAATGTATCCATCATCGTGGCGCGCGCGCCGTTCACCGCATAAGTCATGCCGTCGTAGTTGTTCCCGATGCTGCCCGCCACACCCGGCGTGAGAAAGATCAGGTTGTAGACATTTCGCGAATTCAGCGGCAGGTTCACGATCGCTTTGTTGTCCACCACTTTGCCGATCGCCGAGCTGACGGTATCGATGGCAGTCGTGTCACCCGCAATTTCAATCGATTGAGCGGAATCGCCCACCTGCAGCACAATGTCGATACGGGCTTGTTGCTGCACGTCCAGCGTAATGCCCGTGCGCACGTATTTCTTAAACCCGGAAACTGTCACTTCCAGGCTGTATCCTCCTGGCTGCAGAGATATCGCCGAGTAATTCCCCGAAGTATCGGAGCGAACCTCGGTTCGTGTATTCGTCGCGGTATTGACCATCAACACCTGTGCTTGTGGCACCACCGCGCCCGATGCGTCATGGACCGTTCCCGTGATGCTGCCGGTAAACGACTGTGCAAACGTGGACAGCGCCAGCGCGCAAACTAAGGAGACTAACCCAAGGATTCTATACATTTCTCACCCCCACCAATGCCATTCCTGCGAAACAACCGCAGGGTTCCGTTACGTGAAGCGAGACGAAACGGATTTGCCGGACAAGATAGAGAGTATCACCCTTTAATGTCCTGAATGGTGGCAGTCACTCAAACATTTATTTTCTTCGGCCCCGCGTAAGCGATTGTTCACGCGCCACTTACCACACCCAACCCCGACCCCGCCAGCCTCCACCCGTGGACCCGCGCGGTAAAATGGAGCCAGGGCAAGCAGAGATCCGCCCCACGCACCGGAATCGAGGGCGAAGCGGGACAAATTTGTCCCGCTTTTCGCCAGCTTCCGCCGTTAACTCATTTATTTGCAGCAAATCATACGAACCAGGCGGGACAAATTTGTCCCGCTCTGCAAACCGCAGCCCTCACCCGAACGCCAGCGGATCGTACTCCCGCTGCACGAACTGCGCCGTGAACGCAATGAACCGCATCCGCGCCTGCAGCCCGATCGCCGGATCGCTCGTCCCCGTCACCTGGAACGAAGTCAGGAAATCCGCCAGGCTGCCCACCGCCGCCAGGTCCTCGAACGTACGGAATTTCAGGTACGCCGTCCCC
>JADGNS010000320.1 GCA_017883355.1 Candidatus Solibacter sp. | reverse complement strand
GGGCCAGGACGGCGGGGTTGAAGCGCTCCAGGTGGCCCACCTGCAGGATGCGCCGGCCGCGCGCGGCGGAGGCCATCAGGCGATCGGCCGAGGCAAGGTCAATGGCGATGGGCTTTTCCACCAGGACGTCGATGCCGGCTTCGAGAAGGTAACAGCCGATTTCGGCGTGGAGGGTGGTGGGCGCGGCGATGATGGCGGCGTCTACCTTGCCGGGCAGGCCGCGCGCGTCGGTGAGCGCGACGCTCTGGTAGCGGGCGGCGGCTTCAGCGGCGCGGGCGGCGTCGGTATCGACTATGGCGGCGAGAGTGGCGCGGCCGGATTCGTGGACCACGCGGCAGTGGTTCTGTCCGAAAGCTCCGGCGCCGATGACGGCTACTCGAGGTTGTGGCATGTCGGGAATGTCTTCTCAACGCAGAGACGCAGAGAGCGCAGAGTTAAGCGCAGAGAAAACCAAGAACTGAGTTGGTTTTTGTCTTCTCTGCGCTTTCCTCTGCGTTCTCTGCGTCTCTGCGTTGAGATTGTCTCCATGATTGGCTCGGGCTGTGCCGGGTTATGGTGCATCCTGGCCTACGATCGCGATGCCGGCGGCGTCCGCGGCGTCAATCATTCTCTGCTTATCGAGCATCAACGTGCGCCCGGCTTCTACAGCGAGCACCGTCGTGCCCGTCTCCCGCATCACCGGAATGGTGTCCAGCCCGACTACCGGAACGTCGAACAGCAGATGCTCGCGCCGGCGCGCTACCTTAACCATCGCCAGGCGGCGGCCATTGACCAGGGTGGCGGCGCGGCGCAGCATGGCGTCGGTGCCTTCCATGGCCTCCACCGCCACGCAGGCGCGTTCGCAGATAGCGACGCTCTGTCCCACGTCGAAGCCGGCCAGCGCATTGGCCACGCGGCGGCCGTATGCGATATCGGCCAGCTCATCCTTCTCCGGTTTGCGGCTGGTCATCACGCCGGACACGGCCAGCAGGGGCTTCAGCAGCATGGTGGAATCGCGCAATTGAATGCCTTCATCGGCCAGGATCCTGATCACGCCGCCGATCAGGCCGTCGGTATTCTTTGCAGGGAGGGTGGCCAGCAGCTTGAGCAGACGCCAGTCGGCGGCGATGGAGGAGAATATCTTCGCGTGTTTCACCTGGCCGCACATCATGACCTCGGTGATGCCATCCTGCTTGCAGATGTCGATCATCTTGCCGAGCTGGCCGAGGGAGACCCAGTGGCAGCGCGCGGCCAGAGACTCCACCTCCTTCGAGGCTTCTTCCTGGATGGCGATGACGGTAATCTCATACCCGAGCTGGCGGGCGCTTTCCAGCGCGAGCAGCGGGAAGCGGCCGTTGCCGGCGATCAATCCGTAGCGGGTCACGGGAGTCATCTATTTTACGACGCCGCGCTCGCTGGTTTGGATGAACGCGAGGAGTTCGTCCACTTCGGCGCAGGGCGGCACCTCGGCACGGATGCGCTCCATCGCCTGAGTGGTGTTGAGCTTGGCCCGGGTGAGCAGGCGGAACGCGGTTTGCAGCGATTCGATGACGGGCTCCGCGAACCCGCGGCGCGCCAGACCAATCCGGTTGGCGCCGAAGACGCCGATCTCGCGCTTGCCCACCGTGATGGAATAGGGCAGCACATCCTGAATCACCACGCTGTAGGGGCCCACGAAGGCGTGGCGGCCGATGCGGCAGAACTGATGGACTCCGGTGAAAGCGCTGATATCGGCCCAATCGCCGATGCTGACGTGGCCGGCGAGGGTGACGCCGTTGGCCATGATCACGTGATCGCCGATTTGCACGTCGTGCGCCACGTGGGAGTAGGCCATGAGCAGGTTGTCGCTGCCGATGGCGGTGACCAGTCCCCCGCCCTGCGTGCCGCGATGGATGGTGACGAATTCGCGAATGCGGTTGCGGTGGCCGATGCGGGTCTCGGCGCGCTCGCCCTTGTATTTGAGGTCCTGCGACGCCACGCCGGCGGTGCTGTAAGGGAAGAAGATATTATCCTCGCCGATCCAGGTGGGGCCTTCGAGGTAGTTATTGGCCATCAGGCGCGTGCGCGCGCCAATCTGCACTTCCGCTCCGATGATGCAGTAGGGGCCGACGATAGCGCTGGTATCGATTTCCGCCGCTGGGTCGATAATGGCGGTGGGATGAATCGGCATCGCTCAGGCAATCACTTCGGCCGGCGGCTTCTCTTCCTTATCGGCGAGCTTGCACATGACTTCGACTTCGGCCACCACTACGCCATCCACCGTGGCCACACCGGCCATCTTGGCCACGCTGGCCTTGCGTTTGAGGATCTTCATCTCCATGCGCAGCGTGTCGCCCGGCACCACCGGGCGGCGGAAGCGCGCGTTCTCGATGGCCACCAGGAGCACCAGTTTGTTGGCGCGGTCCGGCATATCGTGCAGCACCAGGATGCCCGCCGTCTGCGCCATGGCTTCCACGATCAGCACGCCGGGCATGACCGGAAAATCCGGAAAATGGCCCGTGAATTGGGGCTCGTTGGCGGTCACGCACTTGATGCCGACCACGCGGTCGGCCTCCATCTCGACAATGCGGTCCACCAGGAGAAATGGGTAGCGATGGGGCAGAATCGCCCGAATTTGATTAATGTCCAAAATCGGCATGGAAGCCTGTATTATCGCATGACAGGTCGAGAGGGTGATTTCTCGCGGAGGCTAGCGGTGATGTTGCATCAGTTGTCTAAGGTAGGCGTTGATCCGGGTCTGATACCCTGAGCCCGAAGCCTTTATCCACGCTACTACATCTGCATCAAGGCGAATGGTCACAGTGGTTTTCTTCGGTCGATAAAATTTACCGATCACTGCATCCGAAGGGATTTTTTGAATTTCAGGAATGTCCGTCAGGTCGATTTCACGATCCGGGCGGGCAGCGAGCTTCTGAAGCATCTTTCGCTTCTCAGCCGATAGCTTGGGCATATAGTTTCCTTTCTCGCCGGGTGGCAGGGCGGGCTGAAATGATGCGGACTACTTCATCTGAGACTTCTTCCCGATACGTATGCACGACGACAAGAATGATGACATTCTCAATCGAGCCGATTGCCTGCCAGCGTTCTTCACCATCTGTGACCCGCTCTACAAACGTAACGCAGCAGGGATCGTCGAAAACGAACTGTGCTGTTTCAAAGTCGATACCGTGCTTCGTCTGGTTGATTTCATTTTTCGCCCGATCCCATTCGATCCGCACGTGTATTTACAGTATAGTACATACGATTGCGTCAAGTCGAAGATGGGCCATGGTGGATGGGCTCAGCAAACTCCCGGGGTCGAATCGATTCCGGGAAACGCGTCATGGTGGCGCAGATCGCTCATCCAGATCTTCAGCTTACGCGATTTCGCGGTGGGACTGCGAAAAGCGTATGGAAGCCTGTATTATAACAGCCGTGGATTCGATTCTCTCTTTTGCACGCGCCCACGAGGCGGAAATGGCGGCCACCATCCGCCGCTTTGTGGAATGCGAATCGCCCAGCGACGATGCGGCGGCGGTCACCCGGTTCGTGGAACTGGTTTCGGATACAGTGGCGCCGTTTGGCAAAGTCAAAACCTATCCGGGCGGGAAGTTCGGCCGCCTCCTGGTGGCGGAGATGCAACTGCCGGGACGCCGCAAGAGCGGGCAAGTGCTGGCGCTGGGACACTCCGATACGGTGTGGCCCGTCGGGACGCTGCGCACCATGCCGTTCCGCCAGATGAATGGCCGCTTGTGGGGGCCGGGCGTGCTCGACATGAAGGCGGGCATCGTGTTCTTCCTGTTCGCCGTGCGGGCGCTGCGCGAGCTGGATATCGCGGCGGGCTCCAAAGTGCTGCTGCAACTGAATCCCGATGAGGAAGTGGGCAGCGACGTTTCGCGCCCGCTCACCGAGAAGAACGCGGCCCGCAGTAAGGCGGTGCTGGTGCTGGAACCGGGCACCGGGCTCACCGGAAAGTTGAAGACGGCACGCAAGGGGGTGGGCAGTTTCAGCGTGCTGGTGAAGGGCCGCGCATCGCACGCCGGTGTCGATTTCGAGGCGGGCGCCAGCGCCGTCCTGGAACTGGCGCGGCAGATCGACCACATCGCCGGCTTCACGCAACTAGAGCGCGGCATCACGGTGAATCCGGGGGTGATCTCCGGCGGAACGCGCAGTAATGTGGTGGCTGCCGAGGCGCGGGTGGAGGTGGACATCCGGGTGCTCCGCCTGCGGGACGCGCCGGCGCTGGAGAAGAAGTTTCGGGCGCTTAGACCCTTCGACCGGCGTTGCACCATCGAGGTGACCGGCGGATTGAATCGTCCGCCGATGGAGCGCTCGGCGGGGATTGTGGCGCTGTTCCGCAAGGCGCGGGAGTTGGGACGGGAAATCGGCGTCGAACTGGAGGAATCGCTGACCGGAGGCGGTTCGGACGGCAATTTTACGGCGGCGCTGGGGATTCCCACGCTGGATGGTTTGGGCGCGGTGGGCGAAGGGGCGCACGCGGCCAACGAGAGCCTGTTGGTGGACCGCATGGCGGACCGCACGGCGCTCATGGCGAAACTGTTGGCGACGCTGTAGGGGCGCGGGGGGATGGCATCCTGCGCGGCGGTTGGTTACCGCCGCTCTCTCGATTCTCGTGGTGCCATCGCCGAAACTAGACGCCGGCAGGCACCACGCTGGCCCCCTGCCGGCCCGGCGTCTCGCTCGCCGCCAATTCCGCTCGGAATTGTACGTGCCGGAGTCGTGTCAGTTCGACCAGCGGCCGCCACACGGCATGCACCAGGTGGTGTTTGATGAGTAGCCGCCAGAACCGGTTGGAGCGCTTGTACAGCAGCGACATCGCCAGGTAGGGCGCAACCGCGCGCCAATCCACCGGCCGGCGCCGCCAAATCGAGGCGGGTGAGAAGAGGCGCCGATACATCCAGGCATACCCCTGTTCGAGTTCCTCAGGCGACATGTTTTTAGGACGGAACACCGCGTGCGCCGTGTCATACAGGGCCCAATCGCGGTGCAACAAACGCCCCTCCGCTTCCATTTGCCGGAACAGGGGCGTCGCCGGATAGGGCGTAAGAATGTGAAACGTCGCGCACTCCAGGCGGTTCTCTTCGATCCAGTCGGCGGTCCGGGTGAAAACGTCTTTCCGGTCGTGATCGAATCCCAATACGAAGGAACCATTCACCTGGATGCCGTTCTCGTGCAGCATGCGGACGCGACGGGAATAGTCGGCGGTCTTGGGTGTTTTCTTCCTCGCATCGGCGAGATTCTCATCGGTGAGCGACTCGAATCCTACGAATACGCCCGTACATCCGGCGAGCGCCATGGCACGGACTAAAGTCGGATCGTCGGTGACATCAATGCTGACGGCTGCGCTCCAAATCTTGTTCAGCGGTCGCAGCGCATGACACAATTCGCGCAGGTACTCCCGGTTGGATCCCAGATTGTTGTCGGTGAAGACCGCATAGGGTTGCCTATCCGCCAGGAACTCCGCGGCGACCTGGTTGGGATCTCGCATTCGATACGGCATGCGCAAGCCGTCGGTTGACAGGTAGCAGAACCCGCAGCGGTTGTGACAACCGCGGGTGGCAATCAGACTGGTGGTGGTGAGGAAACTCCTGCGCGGCAGAATCGACCGCCTCGGCGCCGGGTCCTCGCGATAGTCGCTCTCATAGGTCGCCACGTATTTCGATCGCAGGCTGCGTGATTCCACATCCGCCAGAATCCTCGGCCAGAGCTGCACGCCATCGCCAACCGCCAGCGAGTCCGCGTGCGGCGCGCACTCTTCGGGACACGAGAGCACGTGCAGTCCGCCCAGCACCACCTTACTTCCGCGGCTTCGGTACCATTGCGCCAGCTCGAACGCGCGCCTCGCGAAGGTCAGGTGGACCGTGATCCCCACCACCTCGGGCATCACGTCAAAAGGGGGCCGCCCGTCCAGGAGGTTCTCGTCCCAATACCGAACCTGCCAGTGTTCTGGTGTCGTCCCTGCGAAACTGGTCAAAGCGAGTGTCGGCGTCAACACGTGCTTTCCGAAGCTCGCATTTGGATCTTTTGGATAGAAGGGATTAATCAGGAGCGCATAGCGCGGCTGGATCCGTCCAGCGGGGATGGCGGGATTCAGAAAGGGCGGGCGGCTCATCTCAGGCGGGCACCATCGGCGCCGTGGAGATCGCGCCCACGGCTGATTCGCTATGCTCATGAACCATACTTTATTATACAAAGTACTTCGTGTCAAGACTGCATTTTGCGCTGGCATTCTGAACGCATTGGAGTGCAGTGTCGAGTGGA
>JADGNS010000319.1 GCA_017883355.1 Candidatus Solibacter sp. | reverse complement strand
CTCGCCGCCGTTCACGCCAGTTTGGGACCCGATATTGATAGCGGCCCAGCAACTACTGAAAGAGCTGTTGTAATCCGCCGCTGCGCACGCGGCTTCTTAGAGGAAATCGCTCGCTTAGAAAGCCGAGGAAAAATCGGTTGGCAGGCGAAAGCGCCTGCCCCACCAAAACTAAACCGCAAGCACTTGCGCACCAAAGTGGGACAGACGCTTTCGTCTGTCAACCCGGCGGTCCCAGCGATTCTCTCTCGCCTTTTTGACCCTCATTACTTCTTCGGCGCGCCGCCCGTGGGCCGCCGGTAGACGGTCTCGAAGTCCGGTTTGGAGCCGATTGACACATTGCTGGACGTGGAGGTGGATGGCCCTGGGTTGCCCTGCTGCCGCGGGCCGGGAATCACAGCCTTCGGGTCGCCCACGCCGTCGTTGACTTTGGTGGTGGTTTCCTTGACGACGCGCGATTTCCCGGAGGGGCGGTAATCCACGCGATCGATCAGGTCCCGCGAGATTGCGGCCTGCGCGTTCTTGTCGATCACCACCAGGTTGTCGTCCGTCAACTCGTCCATCTTGACGAGCAGCGGCTGGGCAGCGCCCTTTTTGTACACGCGCAACTCGGTGCCGGTCTTGAGTTCCTTGAGTTTGGCCCAAGGATCGTCGGCGCCGAATGCCGCCAGGGCGGTGCAAAGGAAAAGAATGAATTTCCACATGAATTCATCCTACTGCTTCCGCCCCGTGAATGGGCGCATAGAATGGAGAAATGGCTCACGTGGAAATCCGCGACGCGACCGAGGAAGACCTGCCGGCGGTGCTGCGCGTACTCGCCGAGAGCGGCATCGATGGCGGCGAATCCTTCACGCTGGAAGAGGCCCGCGAACATTTTGCGCGCATTCGGCAGCGGCCGGGATTCCGCCTGCTGGTAGCGGCGGTGGAGGGCGAGATCGTGGGCACATACGTGTTGCTGATCATGGAGAAGCTCGGCAAGCGCGGCACGCCGGCGGGCGTGGTGGAAGATGTGGCGGTGCTGCCGTCGCGGCAGGGGCAGGGGATTGGCCGTGCCATGATGGAGCACGCGCGCGAAGCGTGCCGCGGCGCAGGGTGCTACAAACTCGCGCTGTCCAGCAATCAGCGCAGGGAAGACGCCCACCGCTTTTACGATTCGCTGGGCTTCGAGCGTCACGGCTTCAGCTTCGTAACGCGCTTCTGAACCGTCCCGAGGTACATGAGCAGCACCGCGACCGTGGTCAGTTGGCCGCCCACCGCGAGGATGCTATCGGCGATAGCGAACGCGACGCGGGAATGGGTGACGCCCTGCACGCGGTCGACTAGGAACATGGCGGCGAAGTTCAGGATCATAATCGGCAGCAGCACGAGGAAGATCCGCCATCGGCGGCCCTGCGCCAGCCTGCCGCTGCGTCGCAGGACCTCGGGTTCGAGGTCGGCCTCCACCGCCACGATTACGTCGGTGTAGATCAGGCGGACCATGGCGACGACGCCTGGAATCACCAGCAGCGCGGCCCACAGCATGATCGTGATTTCGACCTTGATCTGGTTCGCTAGGGTCTTCAGCCACTGGCGCCCGCCCCAGCGCAGGGACTCGCCCAGCGCGGCCGCCCGGCCGGTGCGGAAGCGGTGAATCAAGCCGTACACAATCGCCGGGACTATCAGGGCACCGAGAAGGAGATCGCTGACTCCCAGGATCAGGTAGGAAAGTAATCCTTCGAACGGGACATCCAGCAGGTAGCACAGGAATTGCGTGGCCAGCTTGCCGGGAAGATAGACGACGAGCGTGGCGGTTGCGAGGAACGGCAGGTTCGAGAAGAATACGCGGACGGAGTTTCGCAGCAGCGGAAGAGGGGAGTCGAAGGGCGCCGTGGGGAAGTCGATCTCGAGATAGCCTTGGCGAAAGTCGCGATCCATCGCTTTTTAGAGTGGCACACGACGCCATTTTGTACAAAGATGAAGGTATGCGACTTCTCATCGTCGTTTGGGCGTGCTCGGCCGCGCTTTCAGCCCAGGTGGTGGAGCCGGATGCTTCGGCCAAACTGAAACAGTTCGAAAAGAACCTGGAAAACGCGATGAAAGTGGCCAGGGCGGCTGCGCTGCGCAAGACGCCGCTGTTGCCTGCGGCGCCGAACCGGGTGTGTGCAATTCCGCTGCTCAAAGTGGCGCCGGACCCGTCCTTCAAATCGAACATGCCGGTGATCGCGCCGGATCCCAAGACCACATTCTCCGCTCGTGAAGTAATTCCCCCGGGGCCCACGTGCGGTGACCTGGAAAAGAAATGACCCGACGAATCTACGCTTTCCTCCCGTTGTTGCTGCTGATGCTCGCTGGGTGTGCCGAGAAGGCCCCGGTGAAGCGCTATCCCATGCAAGGGGAGGTAAAGGCCCTGGACGCGTCGGCTCACACCGCGACCATCGCCGCCGGCAAGATTGGCGACTGGATGGAGGCGATGACCATGGAATACCCGGTGAAGCCGGACGCCGAGTTCCAGAAACTGCACGTGGGCGACCGGATCGAGGCTACCGTGATCGTGGGCGACCCGGCGTATTACGTGACGGAGATCAAGATCGCTCCGAAGTAGGTTCGTGCTTCCGCATGGTTGCCTTTGACCCGCTACTGCGCAGTCCACACCTGCAAACCATCGCCGCCCATTTCTGGAGGCGTCCGGATGCGGCGGCCGAGTTTCCCACGGAACGCCACTTGTACCGTACCGAGCCGGACGTGGAGGTACTGGTATGCTCGCAACGTCCCCGCGGCAAGGCACGCGGCGAGATTTTCATGGTCCACGGACTGGAGGGGTCGGGAGAAGCCGGTTACATCCGGAGCCTGAGTACCGCGGCTCTACGGGCAGGTTTCGCGGCGCACCGCTTTCACATGCGGACGTGCGGCGGCACCGAGCATCTCTGCCGGACACTGTATCATGCTGGTCTGACCGGCGATCTGCTGGCGGTGTTACGCGAATTCCGCGGAGCAGGACGCGCGCCGGCATTTCTGGTAGGCTTTTCGCTCGGTGGGAACGTCGTGCTCAAACTGGCGGGCGAGCTGGGGGAATCGGCGCGCGAATTCGTGCAGGGGGTGTGCACGGTATCGGCGCCGCTCGATCTGGCGGCCTGCGCGCGCCGCATCGGAGAGCGCGACAATCGCGTATACGAGGCGCGTTTTGTGCGCGCCATGCGGAAGCGGCTGTGCGCGACGGGACGCTACCAAAAGGGCGAATTTGCGGGCTTGCGCAGCGTGTTCGAACTGGATGACCGCTTCACCGCGCCCTCGTTCGGCTTCGGCGATGCAGCCAACTATTACCGGACGCAGTCCGCCATCGGCTTCCTCGCGGGACTGCGCGTGCCGGCCCTCCTCATACAGGCCAAGGACGATACCTTTGTGCCGTTCGCGATCTACGAGTCGGCGGCGGTACGCTCCAATCCCTGGATCACGCTCATGGTCACCGAATTCGGCGGCCACCTGGGATTCATCGGGCGCAGTCCTAACCGCCTGTGGTCGGATGAGGCGATAATGAAGTGGATCGGCGGGGTAGTTGTTAACGAAACCCCGTTTGAATCGTCAGAGGTCTGAATGCAATCCCACGCGTCATTCTGGGAGGCGGTGAAGGGCGCCCTCCATTCGCTTCGCGGCAGCAAGCTGCGCAGCTTCCTCACGCTGCTCGGAATCATTCTGGCGACCACCACTCTGATCGCGGTGATGAGTGTAATTTCGGGCATGGACGTCTACATCGCGCAGAACGTCTCCAGCATGGGCGCCGACGGGTACCGCGTGCAGCGCATCGTCATGATGGGCTTCGACCCCAAGAAATACCTGGAAATGGTGCGGCGCAATCCCCAACTGAGCCGCGAGGAATATGAGTTTCTTCGACAGCGTCTGACCATGACCAAAGAGATCGGCATCAGCGCCGGACGCAGTGTCACCGTGCACCGCGGCACCGAGACATCGGAGGGCGTCGGCTTGCAGGGTGCGTCGCCTAACATCGGAGTGATCACCAACATGGAGGCGGAAGAGGGGCGCTTCCTCTCGGAGATCGAGAACGATCACCACATGAACGTTGCCTTCCTCGGACACGACCTCAAGGACAAGTTTTTCGCGGGGGCGAGTCCGATCGGACAAACCATTACGGCGGAAGGCGTGGTGTTTGAAGTCGTGGGCGTTGCCAAAGCGAAGGGCTCGATATTTGGCCAGTCGCAGGACAATTTCCTGATTATTCCCATCAACACCTACTTCAAGATCTGGGGCGCACGCAACGGGATGGGCTTTGCCGCCACGGCCCTGGATCACGATCATCTGGCGCAAGCGCAGGAGGAGGCGCGCATGCTGCTGCGCTCCTACCGGCACCTGCGTCCCAAGGAAGACGACACTTTTTCCATGCTGACATCCGATGCGCTACTCGACTTCTGGAACCAGTTGACCGGCGCCATCGCGGCCACGGCCGTCGCCGTGGTCTCGGTGTTCCTGGTGGTGGGCGGGGTGGTGATTATGAACATCATGTTGGCTGTGGTGACGGAGCGGACCCACGAAATCGGCATTCGCAAGTCTGTCGGCGCCCGCAAGAAGGACATCCTGAATCAGTTTCTGGTGGAATCGGCGGTGCTGTCCGCCAGCGGAGGCATAATCGGTGTGATCATTGCATGGGTGGTCGCGGTTCTGGTGCGGACCTTCACGCCCGTGCCGATGTCGGTGCCGGTGACCGCGGTGGTGGTGGGCGTGACGTTGTCGGCAGTGGTCGGCCTGTTCTTCGGCATCTATCCGGCGCATACGGCGGCGCAGTTGGATCCCATCGAAGCCTTGAGGGCGGAAAAATGACCCTGGGATCGGTGGTATCGGGAGTGCGTCTCGCGTTGGACACGATCCGCGCGCACAAGATGAGGTCTTTCCTGACCGTGCTCGGCGTGATCATCGGTACCGGCGCCGTGATTGGCGTGGGCTCGATCATCGCGGGCCTGGATGGCGCTATCACCGGTCTGCTGCGCAGCTTCGGACCGGATACGGTGATCGTCACCAAGACGGCCGCGATGGGCAATTCGACCCGCGAAGAGCGCCGCCGCAAACCGCTGACGCTGGAAAACGCACGAGCCATCGCCGAACGCTGCCCGGCCGTGGAGCACGTCAGCCCGTTCCTGTTTGCCCCCGGCGGACTGCATACCGCTAAGTACAAGGGCAACGATCTGTACAATATCCAACTCGGCGGCACGGAGGAGGGCTACGCAGCCGGCGGCACCACCATGAAGGCCGGCCGATTCTTCACCGACCAGGAGAGCTCCCACCACATGCCGATTGTGGTGGTCGGCGAGGACGTGCAGAAGCAGTTGATGGCGAACGCGGACCCCATCGGCAAGAGAATCGAGGTGGACGGCCACGAACTGGAGGTGGTGGGGGTGATGGACCGGCCGGCGGCATCGCTGCCCGGCCAGGACGACACGCGCATCCTGATTCCGTACTTTACGATGCGCAAGATGTTCCCCAGCCAGCAGGAGCACATGCTGATCGTGATCGCGTATCCGGGCAGGATCGATGAGGCGCAGGACGAAGTCCGCGCCGTGCTGCGGATTGCGCGGCGCGTGCCGTTCAACGGAGTCGACACCTTCTCCATCACCACGGCCGAGCAGATGATCGAGCAGTTCCACAGTGTGACGGCGACGGTGGCGCTGGTCATGGTCATCCTGAGTTCGATCGGCCTGCTGGTGGGCGGCATCGGGGTGATGAACATCATGCTGGTGAGCGTCACGGAGCGCACCCGCGAGATCGGGGTGCGCAAGGCGATTGGCGCACGCAAGAGCGACATCATCTTGCAGTTTCTGACCGAGGCCGTCGTGCTGACCGTGATGGGCGGAGTGCTCGGGCTGGCGCTTGGGTGGACCATCTCGCGCGCCGCCGGCCTGGTGTTTCCGAATTTGCCGACCGCGGTTCCGTTGTGGGCGGCGACGTCGGGCGTGGCGGTTTCCGTCGGCGTGGGTCTCTTCTTCGGCATTTGGCCTGCCAGCCGCGCGGCGCGGCTGGATCCGGTAGAAGCGCTGCGGCACGAATAGGATTTCGTGGGGAGCGCAGCGACTGCGTGGGGCAGGCTATTCTTGGTGCAAGGCTTGGATGGGGTCGATCCGGCTGGCGCGCCGCGCCGGCACAAGAGCCGCGCCCGCGGCTACCGCCAGCAAAGCGATTGACGCAAGCGCCGCCGTCCCGAGGTCGGCAGCCACGACGCCGAATAGCTGCGACGACACGTAGCGGCTAAGTAGGTAAGCGCAGGGGAT
>JADGNS010000318.1 GCA_017883355.1 Candidatus Solibacter sp. | reverse complement strand
TCAAAAGACGGCACTGGATACTCAATACACGACGTCCTTAGCGGCGGTTACGGGGGACCCGGATGCGAAAACGGCCGGCGTAGCCGTGGGCGAGGCGGCAGCGATGGCGGTGATCAGCGCACGCACCGGAGACGGCCTCGAAGCCAACGTAATCTACACGCCCGGGTCGGGTCCCGGGGCGTGGATTCCGACACCTCCCGGCTACGCCGCTCCCGCGGTTCCGTGGCTCGGTCAGATGCGGCCGTTCACCATGAAAGCGGCGAGCGACCAACTTCCGGATCCTCCCAAAGCCTTACACAGCGAACCTTGGAGCCGGGACTACAACCTGACTCGAACTTACGGAGGAACGAACAGCACGGTTCGCTCCGCGGCGGAAACCGAAATCGGAGTTTTTTGGACGGAACACACCGGGCAGCAATATGCCCGGGCATTCAACACCCTGGTTACTAACAACAATCTGGGCACCGCGGATGCGGCCCGTATGATGGCAATGCTCTGGACCGGCGTCGCGGACGCGACAATCGGGTGTTTCAACGCAAAGTACAAGTACGGCTTCTGGAGGCCGGTCACTGCGATCCAGGCAGGCGGCGGAAACGCCGGCACGCCCGCCGACCCGACTTGGGTCTCCCTGGGGACGACTCCCAACCATCCCGAATATCCAGCGGCACACGGTTGCGTGACAGGCGCAGCGACCACGCTGGTTGCGAGTTTCTTCGGCACCACCAGGGTCCACGTTGTCACGGACAGCCTGGTATTCACCGATGGCGTCCACCAACACGTGTTTGAAGACACGCGCGACTGGATGGATGAGGTCTTCTGGGCTCGCATGTATGCGGGGTTCCACTTCTATCATTCGTTGGAGGCTGGCCGTCAGCTTGGAGAGACAGTGGCGCAGGGTGTAGCGCGAAACCATTTTCGCGCCGTGAAGAGACACAGGGACAGCGCCGGGATTCAATAGCGGAGAACGGGCGGCGGCATTCCTCCCGCCATGGGAGCTATGCCGCCGCAATCCCCAGGATGACCTGACGCCGCTTTCAACAGTGACCTAAGGTCGCGATTTCACCGGCCCCAGATAGCGATCAAACCAATCCAGAATCTCACCGATTAAGTCCGGGCGCGAAACGAGATTGGCGTGGCCGCCGGCATATTGCGTGTATCGTTTGTCAGCGGCCGGCGTGCCCAGCGCGTTGAACAGCGGCATTTGACTGGTCTCGACGGGAAGTATGAAATCGTCGCGGCCGTTCACCATCAGCACGGGTATGTGAACCCTCGGCGCGTAGTTCCAGGGATCGGCCTCCTGCGGCCAACCGGACACTAACCCACCGGAAGAGAAAGCTGCGGCTTTGAACCGGTGCTCCAGCGCGATCAGGCAAACGCCTTGGATGGCGCCGGAACTCACTCCATAGAAGCCGAGCCTTTGAGCATCGATGTCCGGTCTGGTCTCCAGGTAGTCGATAGTTTGTCCCAGGTCTTTGGGCCATCTCAGCGCTCTCTCCCGTTCCTGGTTGAACGGGAGAATATATGGGGAGGGACCTCTCTCGAGTGTCCCGCTGAACACCGGGAAGATCACGGCTCGTCCGGCGCGAAGAAAGAACTGATATGGAAATTCAAAATCCTGGATTCTGGTCGTGGTGAAGATGTTTGACCCACCAAAGACCACGACTACCTGATAAGGAGGCACCGAATTCCTGGGTAGAAACAGATGAGCCATCATGCGTTCGCCACCATAGGCGGCCGGGAATGTTACCGTCTCCCGGCGCCAATAGGGCGAGGAGTCTTCAACCTGTTCCACTTTGGCGACGATAGGTGTCTTGTCGTAGGCTTGGAGATCCGAGAAGATCTGAAATGTGCGATCATCCACAGGCCTGCCGCGCTCCGGAGCGACGGGAAGCGTAATGGGACGGAGCGACTCCGGCGGCGGCGCGGTCACTCGCCGTATGCACCTGAAACCGGTGGTTGCCGTGCGCGCCATGGGATCTTTCGCATTGGGGTTGCCGAACTGGTACGGCTCCTCGTCCCACGAGCCGCCAAGGAAATAGCGCTGGCCGCCATTGGCGTTCGCGACCCATTCGCTCAGGTTGCCGGCCATGTCGTACGTTCCGAAAGGAGCCATGCCTCGATGCGCTCCAGCCTCCGCCGGCCCCTTGCCGCCAAAGTTGCTTAGCGGGAGGATTTCAGAGTTCGCCGTAGGAGCTCCCGCGGCAAGGCGCCATTCGAACATCGTGGGGAGGCTCTTGCCGGCGAACTCCGCGTACGCGGCGGCTTCATACCAACTCACGCCACCCACGGGCATGGCGGCGGTTCCCTCCGGGTAGGTTCCGAACTGCCAGGAGGCCGGTCCAGGTCTGCGAGTGGCGTCTCGAAATTCCTCCATCGCCTGTTGCCAGGAGAGCGGTTTCCCATCTTTGACGAAGGGTTGTTTCCAGTATTCGGGCTTCTGGTATCCTCCGCCATCAACAAATTTCCTGAATTCCCGGTTGGTGACCTCGTAGGTATCCATCCAAAACCCCGGAAGATCGAACGACTCAGCCGCGCCCGCAGGAATCCAAACCATTCCCTGGGGTACGGTGGTTGCCGGCTGCAGGGTTAGCTGTGCCGAAAGTCCCTTAACGGGGAAAAAGGTTTGGGTCAGCGGCGCGAAGCCTTCCTTCAGTGTCCGAACGCGATAATACCCCCACCTCGGGATCTGGCTGGTCTCTAATGGAGTCCTGCCGAGCGATTGCCACTGAGCCAGGTCGTCACCGGCCGCAGCCGTGTAGTCGGAAATATAGACGTGAGCGCCGGTGGGATTGGTTTGAAACGAAACCGGTGGGCCTGCCACACCCTCGGCGAGAGCGAACAGCGCGGGCGACGCCGGGGCGTACTGTTGAGCCTGATCGTACAGCTTGCGCGCAGCCAGCCGGCGATTTTCGTTAATCAGGCGTGCGATGGCCGGTACCGCTTCTTTTTCGACCCAGCGGATTCGCGAGGCACGAACGTATTCTCGTATTCCGAAAGCGCCCGCGCCCAGCACGACCACCAACACGGCGGCGATCGCAGCGGTGCGTGGCGCCATCAGGGACTTCGAGGGAGGTGGCGCCCCAAGATCACGCCGGAGAACGTCGGACCCACCTGAGTCTGCGCGGTCTTGTCCGGCGCCTTCGCTGGCCGCCTCAGCGGCGAGAGCCGCCAGAACTGCTTCGGCTGACGAATATCGTTCGTCTGGATTCTTCCGCAGAAGCTTCTGCACGACGGCGATTAATCCTGGTCCCATCGCAGGACCGATAGGCATTGGAGGCGGATCATCGTGAAGAATTGCGTGCAACGTATCCACCCGCGACTTGCCGCCCCAGGGATGCCCCCCGGTAAGGATTTCGTAGAGAATGATTCCAAACGCAAACAGGTCGGTGCGCTGATCGACTTTCTGCCCCGCGACCTGCTCCGGCGACATATAAGCGGGCGTTCCGGGGACGTGACCGGGAAGGGTGGGGCCCGCTGTTGCCGTGGGTTCCGTCCCGAGGTCTCCGGAGCCGGGAATCTGCTTGGCAAGGCCGAAGTCCAGCACCTTTACATAGCCATTGGAGCGGACCATGATGTTTGCGGGCTTCAGGTCGCGATGCACAATCCCCGAATCGTGTGCCGCGCGAAGAGCGTCCAGAACCTGCTCCGCGATTTTGAGGCCGCTCTCCACCGAAGGCGCGCGTCTCAGCCAGTCCCGCAGGGTCACACCCTCCACCAGTTCCATCACCAGGTAGTTGGGACCCACATCGTACAGCGTACAGATATGGGGGTGATTCACTGAAGCGATGGCGCGGGCTTCCCGTTCGAAGCGTTCGTCAAATACGCTGCTCGAAAACTTAAGGGCAACCGGGCGGCCCAGTCGCGTATCGGTGGCCCGGTAGACGGTACCCATGCCCCCAGCACCCAGTTCGCCTTCGATGCGATAAGGGCCGAGTTGTTTCCCTGCTGCCAGCGTTTCCGCGTTTTCCGGGAGCAGATCGTCAAACCGAAGCACGGGGAGACCGTGTAATCCATCGCCCGTGCGAGACTCGCACAGCGACTCGACCATGCGCCGCAGACCGGCGTCGTCGCCGCACGCTTGTCGCAGAAACGCATCGCGTTCCTCCAAGGGACGCTCCAGGGCGGCGCCGCAAACCCGCTCGATCTCTTGCCAACGGGAAGGAGTCATGATCGGCTCGGGAACGCAGACTAATTCACCAAGTCTACTGCACTTTGGCGACTGTAGCGTGCTCAGTCACAACCCTGGTGATCCGGGCGCTTTCAGGGCTCGCACGGACTGGGGGCCGCAGGTCAGGTTCATCGGTATCAACAGAGTGTGGAACCTCGGTTATGATGATCGCGGACGAGTGACGCACTACTCGTACCTGGGATCGGCCCTCGGCGTCATCGCGATTCTTCTTACAGCCTACCGGTAATGGACATCAACGTTGCTTGTTCCCGTTTGCACAACATGCGCAGGAAGATCTGCCCGCTGCCTATTCCAGTTGCCGGGCGAAGAAGGCTCCGGCCCGCCGGAAGGTATCTTCGGTGGCCTGCCGGTTCGCGGGGACCGCTTGCTTCTTCGCGCCCGGGTCGTCGTAATTGTGCGCCGCGCCGGGGTAGACATGCGATTCCAGCGGACTCCCCGCCTCCACCGCCCGCTTGGCGAATTGCTCGCACCGTTTGGGACTGACCTCGTCGTCATCTGCCGCGATCAGCAGCAGAATTGGCGCGTACGAGTGGTACTCGCCCTTCACCGCGTCCATGCCGCAGCCGGGATATTCGGCCAGCGCCGCGCGAAATCCGCTCGCCGGTTTGCCAGGCGCCTGATCGCTCATTGTGGCTAGCACCGTCATGCCGCCGTTCGACCAGCCCTGCACGCCGATGCGATCCGCAATCACGTCGCGCTGCGCGCGCAGATAGGCGAGCGCCGCATAGGCATCGAGCGGGCGTACGGTCTGTTCGCTGACTTCGGCGGGCCGGTCGGCGTAACTGCCCGCGGGAAATCCGGCGGGATAACCGCGCGGCCCGAAGCTATCGACGAGGAGCGCGTAGTAGCCGCGCTCAGCCCAGAACGTGCCCCATTCCTTATGACGTTTGGAAAGCGTGGCAGCAGTGTACACGCCCTTGGCGAGCGATGAGTACGGACCGGCGCGCCCGTGGAGCAGCACGATGGCCGCGTGCGGACCGCGCCCAGTGGGCTCGAACAAATATCCGACCAACCGCGTATGGTGGTCTTCGCTTTGGAAGTGGACGGTCTTGATGTCGGCCGCGCAGCCAACCGCCGCGGCCGACACCCAGAGGGACAGAAGCAGTTTGCGCATACAGGTACTCACTTCACCACAGCGGCTCGCTTCTGCGCAAACCAGGCGACCAGCAGAATGGTCGAGACCACCCCGAAGGTCGAGGCTCCGGCACTCTGGTCATGCGGGCCACGTCACGAAACTGGTGAGCGATGCGTCCGTACCGCGGAGGTGCCCGTTCCCATCGAGGAGCCGATATTGACCCTTAACGCTGTCGGTCGTTCGGCGTTGGTCAGGCCCATTCTCCGGATGGGCGACGATCCGGGACCTATCCTGCGCGGCGCGACCGATCGCCAGAAGACGCCATAGCGTATCTTGAAAGCGTGCCTATCGAAAAATTCCTGGCGGGTATCTCCCGATTCCAAAAGGACGTCTATCCGAAGCATCAGGACCTTTTTGAAAAGCTGGCCATGGGCCAGCGCCCAGAAGCACTGTTCATCACGTGCGCCGATTCCCGAATAGACCCTTGCCTGTTAACCCAAACCAAACCGGGCGAGTTGTTCATCTGCCGCGTGATTGGCAATGTTGTACCGCCTTATCCTGATGCGGTTGGCGGTGTTTCGGCCACGATCGAATATGCAGTGGGCGTGCTGCGGGTGCCGGAGGTCATCGTCTGCGGTCACACCGATTGCGGTGTCATGCGAGGTGCGCTCCATCCGGAGGCGCTGGAAGCTTATCCCAACGTGACGGCCTGGTTGCGCTACGCGCAAGTGGAACACCGCGAAGCAGAACCGAGCGCAGAATTTCTTCTCGCGCTGACTGAAGATAATGTAGTCGCGCAACTGAAGAACTTGCGCTCACATCCCACGGTTATGGCTCGACTGGAACAGGGTGATCTCGCCTTGCATGGCTGGGTATATCACATCGGTCCCGGTACCGTGACGGCTTATGACGAAGCGAGCCAGAACTTCGCAACAACAGCCCCCATGTAATTCGCAAGATCCTAGCCGTGCGCCGATAGCGCCTGGATCACGCGCTATCCGGACAT
>JADGNS010000317.1 GCA_017883355.1 Candidatus Solibacter sp. | reverse complement strand
AGTAGCTGTGCGCGAAATACACGTAGGGGCGGGCGGGGAGATGGTGAATGAGTTTGGAGGCGGGGCGCACTTCGAGTTCATTCCATCCCATATGGGGAACGCGCGCACCGATTGGGAAGCGCTGCACGGTGCCGGGGTAGATGCCGAGACCGCGGACTTCCGGGGCCTCTTCGCTAGTATCGAACAACGCCTGCATGCCGAGACAGATGCCGAGAAAGGGCACGCCAGCCTGGATACGTTCGATCAGTATCTGGCGCACTTCCAGGGCATCCAGGGCGCGCACCATTTGACCAAAATGGCCTACGCCAGGAAGGAGAATTTTGGTGGCGGCGAGCAGGCCGGCGGCATCGCGCACCAGGGTGTATTCGCAGCCCAGTTCGCCGAGCGTGTTCTGCACGCTGCGCAGATTGCCGGCGCCGTAATCGAAGATGGCGATCATAAGAGGCCCTTGGTGGAGGGAAGGAGATCCTTGAGGCGCGCGTCCTTGGAACAGGCGAACTTCATGGCGCGCGCGAAGCACTTGAAGATGGCTTCCAGCTTGTGATGATTGGAGCGGCCATAGAGGACCTTGGCGTGCAGGTTGGCGCCGGCGTGATGCACGAAGCCGGAGAAGAAGTCTTCGGCGAGCTCGGTTTGCAGGTCGCCCACCAGGCGCACCTTGACCCGATCCTTTTTTTTAATGATACGGCGACCACCGAGATCGACGGCGACCACGGCGAGGGTCTCGTCCATGGGCAGGACGAAGTAGCCCGCGCGGTTGATGCCCTTGCGATCGCCCAACGCTTTGGCGAACAACTGGCCGAGCACGATGCCGACATCTTCCACGGTGTGGTGCTGGTCCACGTCGAGATCGCCCTGGGCCTTGAGGGTGAGGTCGAAGCCGCCGTGTTTGGTGAACAGCTCCAGCATGTGGTCGAAGAAACGGATGCCGGTGGAGATGTCGTAGCGGCCGCGACCGTCGATTTTCAAGGCGCCGGCGATGCGTGTCTCTTTGGTATCGCGCTGGATCTGAGCGGTTCTCATGCGGCGAAGACCTCCGGCAGAACATTGATGTCGTCGATGATGGCGTAGGCGCCTTCCTCCTGGAAGAGGAAGACCAGATCGATGTAGCTTGGGTTGGAGGGCGCGGCGATGCCGATGAAGGGGACGGCGGCGGCGCGCGCGCAACGCGCGTCATCCACGGTATCGCCGATGTAGTAGACCTTGCGGCCGGGGTTGGCCTGGAGGATACGCAGCAGACCCTCGGGATGCGGCTTGCGGTTTTCCACGTCGTGCATGCCGATGACGGGATGGAAGACCACACCACCGGCGAATCGGTTCAGAGTAAGTTCGGCCTCGACTCTGGGACGCCCGGTGAAGACAGCGAAAGCGAACTGGCGATTGAGCTCTTCGAGCATGCCGGGGCGCGCCACCCATGCTTCGCGGAGGATGAGACCGCCCTCGCCGTTGCCCAGGAAGATAGATTGAAAATAGTCCCTGGCCGTTTCAAAAGGGATCTCCTGGCCGGCGACGGTAATGAGGTGGTGGGTGAGTTCCCAATCGTCGTTCCAGCCGCCCTGGTTCTTGTAGTCCTGAATCTGCTCGCGAGTCAAGTCGACGCCGGTGAAGTGCTTGACCGTTTGGGCGATGGTCTCGCGGTAGCTTTCGGTGACGTCCACCAGGACGCCGTCCATGTCGAATACGATCAGAGGTTGATTCATGAGTTCCAGATTTCTTCCAGCGCGGCCAGCAGGCGACGGGTTTGGGCGCGCGTGCCCACGGTGATGCGGACGCAGCCGGGCGCTTCGTAGCTGCGGTCGCGAACGAGGATGGCCTGGCCGCGGAGGCGGTCGCGCACTTCGAGGGCGCGCTTGCCGAAATGTCCGAGGACGAAGTTGGCCGAGCTGGGGACGTAGGCGATGCCGAGCTTTTCGAAGCCGACGCAGAGCAGTTCGCGCGCGGCCAGCACTTCGGCGACGTAGTTTTCAACGTACGACGTATCGGCGACCGCGGCCTGCGCGGCCATCACGGCGAGGGAATTCACGCTGTAGGGGGACGGGGCTTTGTGCAGGTATTGGATATTGGCAGGGTGGGAGAAGAGGCATCCCAGGCGCATGCCGGCCATGCCGAACACCTTGGAGAAAGTGCGGCAGACGTAGAGATGCGGGACGCGCTCGATTTCGGTGAGCGCGGTGACGCCACTGAATTCGTAGTAGGCCTCGTCCACCATGACGACGGCCTTCTTGGCGCGCGCCAGGATGCGCTCTATGGCGAGCAGGCTGAAGCCGGTCCCGGTAGGGTTGTTCGGATTGGAGAGGATGACGGCGCGGGTTTGGGGAGTAATCCGATCGAGCACTTGCTGGAGGGGAAACTCCATGGACGGCTGCGGGTAGGCGACTTCGGCGATTTTGGCTCCTGCGACCTCGGCGTAGAAGCGGTACATGGCGTAGGCCGGCTTGAGGACGAGTACTTCCTGGCCGTCATCGATGTAGGTATTGATGAAGACCTGGATGGCCTCGTCGGTGCCGTTGGTAAAAACGAACTGGTCGGGGGAGACGCGGAAGTAGCGCGCGATGGCTTCTTTGGCGGCGGTGTGTTCGGGGTAGACGGCGAGATCACTGGCGGAGAGGGTGGCAGTGAGGAAGTCGATGACTTTGGGAGAGCAGCCCACAGTGTTCTCGTTGAAATCGAGGCGCAGTTTATCGGCGCGTCCGCCGGTGGGCGGGGAGTAGGGGGCCATGGCGAGGACGGCGGGGCGGGGCTTGATGGCGCCCTTGGGGAGCTTTAGAGGGGGCATGGGGCCTCCGGGAGGACACGAGGAATGCGAATCAACGCAGAGACGCAGAGAGCGCAGAGGAAGCGCAGAGGAAAGCAGAAAGCGGCGTCCGAGCTGTGCTCGGATGCACAAGGCGGAGCCTTATGCCACTTCATAGGCGGACCTCGACGCTGCGGGCGTGGGCTTCCAGGCCTTCGGCGCGGGCTAGGGTAGTGATGGCGGGGGCGAGTTTGCGGAGGGCCGGCTGGGTCAGTTCCTGGACGGAGATCACTTTCAGGTAGTCGGTGACGGAGAGGCCGCCGCGCTGGCGGGCCGCGCCGCTGGTGGGGAGGACGTGGTTGGGACCGGATGCGTAATCGCCGGCCGCTTCGGGACTGTAGGGGCCGACGAAGACACTGCCGGCGTGCAGGACTCCGGGTAAAAGCGAGGCGTCTGGAATGCTCAGGTGCTCGGGGGCGAAACGGTTGGAAATCTCCAAGGCTTCTTCCACGGAGCGGACTAAGATGATGGCCGAGTTTTTGGCAATCGACTTCGACGCCACGGGCGCCGTGGGCAGGGTACGCAACTGGCGCTCGACTTCGCTGGCCACCGCCAGAGCCAGGCGCTTGGAGGTGGTGAGCAGGATGGCCGAGGCGTCCACATCGTGCTCGGCCTGGGCCAACATGTCGCTTGCGTAGTGGCGCGGGTCGCCATCGGCGGCGATGATGAGGATCTCGGTGGGCCCGGCGATGAAATCGATGCCGACTTCGCCGGCGAGCAATTTCTTGGCGGCGGCGACGTAGATGTTGCCCGGCCCGACGATGCGGTCGGCGCGCGGCACGGTGCGCGTGCCAAAGGCGAAGGCGGCGATGGCCTGGGCGCCGCCCATTTGAAATACCTGGTTAACGCCCAACAGGTCCGCGGTGCCGTAGACCTCGCCGACCGCCTTGGGGCAGGCGATGCAGACGTTGGGGACGCCGGCCACCTGCGCGGGAATCGCGGTCATCATCACGGTGGAGGGTAGCGGATAGCGGCCCGCCGGGATGTAGGCCGCCACGGTATCGAGCGGGCGCACGATCTGGCCGAGTTTCAATCCGGGCTTGGTTTGCGCGGACCACTGGCGCGGCATCTGGCGCTCAGCGTAGGCGCGGATGTTGGCCGCGGCGGTCTCCACGGCGGCGCGGAATTCCGCGGTCAGCCCTTGGCGCGCGGCGCGCAGTTCGGCCTGCGGCACGTGCACGCTCTTACGTTCCAGGCCGTCGAACTGGCGCGCGTATTCCATGAGCGCGCGATCGCCGCGTTTGCGGACGGCATCGAGGATGGGCCGCACCACAGCCTCGGCTTCGGTGAATCGGGCCGCTTTGCGCGCCAACAGTCGGCCGACCTGTTGGCTCTGGAGTATGCGGATCACAGGACGATTTTGTTGAGCGGGTATTCCACAATTCCCTCGCCGCCCGCCTGCTTCAGCCGGGGAATGATGTCGCGCACGGTGGTCTCATCGAGGATGGTGTTGACCGCCATCCACTCTTCGTCGCTGAGGTGCGAAATGGTGGGCCGCTTGAGGGCCGGGAGCACGGCGAGGACGCCGGCGAGATTGTCCTTGTGGACGTTGAGCATGAGGCCCACCTTGCCCAGGGCATTGATGGCGCCATCCAGCAGCATGCGAATATCTTCCAGTTTGCGGCGCTTTTTCGGATCTTCCCAGGAAGCCTTGTTGGCGATCAACTGGGTGTTGGATTCCATTACGGTATCGATGATCTTGAGATTGTTGGCGCGCAGGCTGGAGCCGGTTTCGGTGACCTCGACGATGGCGTCGGCTAGCACGGGCGGCTTGACTTCGGTGGCGCCCCAACTGAATTCCACCTTGGCCTTGACGCCGTGTTTCTCCAGGTAGCGTTTGGTGGTGGCCACGAGTTCGGTGGCGATGATCTTGCCGCCGAGATCGTGCACGGTGTGGAAGACCGACGCCTCCGGCACGGCCAGAACCCAGCGCACTTTGCCGAAGCTCTGCTTGGCGTAAATGAGGTCGGCGACGGCGACCACGTCGGCCTCGTTCTCCTGGATCCAATCGCGGCCGGTGAGTCCGGCATCGAGAATGCCGTCTTCGACGTAGCGCGCCATTTCCTGGGCGCGGATGAGCATGCACTCGATTTCGGGGTCGTCGATGCTGGGGAAATAGGAGCGGCTGGATGTGGTGATCTGGAATCCGGCGCGGCGGAAGAGATCGATGGTGGAGTTTTCCAGGCTGCCTTTGGGAATGCCGAGTTTGAGCTTCACGGTTTGCCTCCGTAGACGGCGGTGGGATCGTAGGTGCGCGGCTCGCTCAGCTTCCATTGGCCATCTTCGAGGCGGCGGAAGAAGCAGCTTTGGTAGCCCTCATGGCAGACGCCGGGGCCCTGGGCCTCCACCTTGACGAGGACGGCATCGAGGTCGCAATCGGTGGAGATCTCTTTGACCAGGAGGCGATGGCCGGAGCTTTCGCCCTTGAGCCAGAGTTTGCGGCGGGAGCGGCTCCAGAAGGTCGCAAAACCGGTTTCGACGGTCTGGCGAAAGGCCGCTGCGTTCATGAAGCCGACCATGAGGACGCGTCCGCTGGCATGATCCTGGATCACGGCGGTGACGAGTCCGTCCGACTTTTCGAAATCGAGATTCATTGTGACACTACCCATTGCAACAATAAAAAAGCCCGCCGTTTTCGCGGCGGGCGTCCTTTCCGATTCGGATGGAGTGAAATTAGGACAGGGCCCGTCGCGGGATGGCGTGGGTATGGTGATGATGCCGCGCGGCGTTAGCCAGTGTCATAAACCAAAATTATAGCAGAGTCGGATCGGCCGCATGCTCGTACTAATTCGTCAACGTCGCCACGAGGTGGATGTATTGCTGCATGGCATCATCCGCGGATGTGCCTCTGATTTCATCCCAAGCCTCGTACTTCGCCCGGCGCACGAAGTCCAGAGCGCCAGGAGCGTCGTCGTCGGCGTCTCCTACGGTGGCTTGTTTGTAGAGCGCGTAAAGACGGAGTAATGTGATATTATCCGGACGCTTGGCGAGGCCGTTGACCTCCTGCTGGGCCTGTTTGAATCGAGCTTGAAGATTGGGCATATTCCCCTTTCGTGCGCCGGTTTCGTGACGGCTTGATTTCAGTCTACCGCATCCGAAATCAACGGCGGGTAGCCATTTCCTCTGGACTGGGTCCAGCCCGAAAGTGGCGCTGCCGTGAAGGACATGGTGGCCATAGATGCGCGCGACGTGGTTCACGTCGTTTTCGGTGGACTGCCGAATCAGAAACTGGTTCATCGACTTCCTCCCTATCCGGATTGGCTCGCTGGTCTACCTAGCATAACCCCAGGTTCCCTACCGCGAAAATCGGGGGCATACTTCAGAGCGAAGGTTCCCGGCGGGCGGCGGCGAGGCTGAGGGCGGTGAGACCAATGGTCGCGGCGGCGTAGAAGGCCCAGAGGGCGACGAACAGCAGTGGCGGGAGCAGGGGCGATTTGAAGGCGGCGAGACGCACCAGAAATTCGGTGAGGCTTGCGGCGGCGGGATGGAAG
>JADGNS010000007.1 GCA_017883355.1 Candidatus Solibacter sp. | reverse complement strand
GCCCGCGGGAAACCGAAGTGATCGTCACCGATCCCCAGGCAGACGCCCGTTTCTGGGCCGAGGCCCTCAACCTCGGCGCCTACGACTTGCTCGCCCAACCATTCTCCGAACCCGAAGTCCGCCGCATCCTCTTTAACGCCTGTTCGCGCTCGCATCCTCAGCGCCAAACCATGGCCGCGGACGTGGCATAAGGGGGTACCCTCTGGGTCGCCTTGTGCATCCGAGCGAAGCTCGGACTTTTCGTCTCAGCCTCTCTCCGGGGAACCGCGTCCCGCAAACCGCACCACCACCCGCGCAAACGCCACTCCCAGCGCCGCCGTCGTCGCCGCCGTCCCGGCGATCATGTATTCCAGCGGCCCGTGTGGCGGCGGCATCAGCCACAGCAACCACTCGGCCAGTGCCACAAATATCAGCAAACCTCCAGCCGCCGGTAGCACCACTCGCATGAGTTTCAGCGTCACGACTCCATTTTAGATGGGGAGGGCTCTGGTACGGCTGGTAAACTCATAAACAAGGGTGTTTCCAGGTTCCATAACAAAGGTTAGCGTAGCAGCCGCCCTGCTCTTGCTCTGCGGCTGTTCTAAAGGACCGCCGCGCGCCCAGCCGCTCGGCGAAGCCTTCGTTGGCCCCGCCACACTTAAGATCCGTAGCGACATTCCCCTGCAATCTTCTGCTGTGACCACCGTCAAGCATGGCGACCGTCTGGCAATCCTCCAGACCCGCCGCCGCTTCCTCCGCGTACGCACCCCCAGCGGCGCCGAGGGCTGGACCGACGAGCGTCAGTTGCTCGCCGCCGGCGACATGGAAGCTCTCCGCGCCTTGACCGCCCACGCCGCCAGATTGCCATCCCAGGGCGTCGCCGCCGCCTACGCGCCGCTCAATATTCACACCCAACCCGTGCTGTCCTCGCCCAGTTTCCTGCAACTCAAGGAAAACGAGAAGTTCGACGTCCTGCAATCCATCGTCCTCACGCGCTCCGATGTCCCACGCAAATCGTTAATCCCTCCCGCCCCCAAAAAGCTCAAGCCGCTGCCCAGGAAGGAAGCCCGGAAGACGCCCCAAGTGCCGCCGCCGCCCATGCCCAAGCCGCCCGCGCTGCCTCCCGACTGGCTCGAACTCTCCAAGACCGATCGCGACGAAGTTGCCGCCGACGCCGACCAGATCCCCCCCCGGAAACTCGCTCCCCGCGTCGATGGCTGGAGCCTCATCCGCGCCCCTTCCGGCCAATCCGGCTGGGTGCTCACCCGCCTCGTCTCCATGGCTATCCCCGACGATGTGGCGCAATACGCCGAGGGCAGGCGCATCGTCAGCTACTTCCCGCTCGGCGATATTCAGGACGGCGATCTCAAAAAGAATATCTGGTTGTGGACCACCACCGCCGACAGCAAACAGCCCTGGGATTTCGATAGCTTCCGCGTCTTTGTCTGGAGCCTGCGCCGCCATCGCTATGAGACCGGATATATCGAGCGCAATCTCAAGGGTTACTCCCCGGTCCTGCTCAAGGAGGTGGAACTGACCTCCAAATCCGGCGCGTCGAAGTACCCGGGCTTCTCCATCTGCCTCGAAAAAAAAGACGGCCAGCGTGTCCGCCGCGAATACGCGCTGCTTGGCGTCGCCATCCGCTTCTCTGGCGACCACCCCTGCGAGGCGCCCCCGCCGCCGCCAACCCTGCAGAACCCGTCCCCGCTGCCCGTCTCCGAACTCCCGCCCCCCCAACCCAAACCAGGCCTCGCCGAGCGCCTCAAGCAACACTGGCACGCCCTGACCGGCAAGTGAAGCCTCCCTCCGCGCTCTTTTGGCCGTTCTCTCCGGGTCTTCTCTGCGCTTCCTCTGCGTTCTCTGCGTCTCTGCGTTGAACCTCACCCTCTCATCCTCCACCACAGCCACACGTTGCGGCGGAGGGTCCATTGTGTTATTTATGGGTTCAAGTCGGAAGAATCCAACTAAAAACCGCGCCGCTGAAGCGAGTAGCGACGGCCTATCATAATCTCATCAAAGGATGGCATCCCGTGGAAGCTGTCAATCGCAAACTTATCCGCCCGTCGTTGAACGAAATTAAAGAGCAAATTGCTCCTCCCCGCCGTGCGCCCCTGCAGAAGAAACCGGTCCCGCCGGATCAGACCAACGCGGAAAATTTTTATTACGTGAAGCAGATGCAGGCCAAAACCGCCATGGTATTTGTCTTGCGGGATGGCGAAACACTGCACGGCGTCATTGAGTGGTACGACCGCTGCTGCCTCAAAGTGAATCGCACCGAGGGCCCCAATATCCTGCTCTATAAACCGGCCATCAAGTACATGTACAAAGAGAACTGACCGCCTAGGCTTTCAGGCGATTGCGCATCGTCAGGCGGTATTCCCGCCTCTCCCCGGCTTGCCCGTACCGCCGTATTTCGTCTTCCGTTTCGGGGATTACGGACGGTATCGCGATGGCCTTCCCCGCCGAATCGATTGCCACAAACGTCAGGTAGGCCGAACAGGTGTGCAGCCGCTCCCCCGTCAGCAACTTCTCCGTCATCACCTTCACCCCGATCTCCATCGAAGAGCGAAACACACGGTTCACCGAGGAGCGCAGCATAATCAGTTCGCCGATATGTACCGGATGCAGAAAGTGCAGGCTGTCCACCGAAGCCGTCACGATCGGTTTGCGCGCGTGCCGCATGCCCGCCATGGCCGCCGCCAGATCCACCAGGTGCATCACCTTGCCCCCCAACACGTTGCCGAAGCCGTTCAGGTCGTTCGGTAAGGCCAGCTCTAAATACTCCGAGGCCGATTCGCGTACCGGTTTTGCTTCCATCAGGACTCCTTCTTGCGCCGCAAATAGCTCTCCACGTAAGACTGCGCCTGACGTGCCAGAATCGCCGTTTCCGGCGGCGTCACGAAGGCGCTTGCGGCCGGCGAATACGCAAGCCGCCCCTGGGCGAACGGATGGTGATCGCGCTCTACTACGTAGTAGATGCCGATGGCGCTGCTTTCGTGGCTCGAAATCGTGAATCGGACCGCGTCCGGCCCCGGACCTTCCGGAAACCGGACGCACACGCCGCGCGCGTAGCCCAGATTGCAGGCTACTTCGCACCCGTTCCCGCCGGTCTCCTCGGGCGCATCCGGCACCGCGTGGCAGACGCCCTTCCACCAGTCTCCCAGGGGGAGCGTCGCGCTCCCCGCGCTTGCTTCCACCGGGTAAAAGTACGGACACGCCATTTCGCACGGTATAGTAGCACAAGCATGCCAAGTACCCGCCTGGACATCCTCAAGAGCATGGTGGAACAGAACCCCACCGACAGCTTCGCGCGCTACGGTTTGGCAATGGAGTATCGCAACACCGGCCAACTGGAGGCCGCCGTCGGCGAATTCCGTGCCCTGATCTCCGCCAACCCGGACTACTCGCCCGGGTACTTTCACGGCGGCCAGACCCTGGAACGTATGGGCCGTACCGAGGATGCCCGCCAACTCTACCTGCAAGGCATCGAAGTCACCACCCGCGGCGGCGACCAGCACGCCAGAAGCGAGATGCAGGGTGCTCTGGACCTCCTCGACTAGCTCATTGCGCGAACATCGAAAGTTTTTAAACCTATATACATCAGTCGCTTCCACCGGATTTGGCTGGCCCAGCCGGTCCCGTATCGATACCGCGTGTGTCATCCTGAAACCGTAGAGCGGCCTTTTAGGCTGCCACGACCCCAGTCGTGGGGCGTTCTTCCCATTTCATGGCACCGGGCGAACCGGTGAAGCGGGACATTTTTGTCCCGCTTTTCGTCAGTTTCTCTGCTTAACCCACTTGTTTTCAACAAGTATTCTTTCAAAGGTGGGACTTTTATGTCCCGCTTTGTAGACTTTATCCACAGTCGCCGCCCCTACAGGTTTTCGCCTGGCTGCCGATGTGTTACCTGAAGGAAGCCCCCCCGTCACCGGGGTGGGAACGACCAATGAACTGCCATGTAAAGCGGGTGGCGCCATCCTGCCACGTCTTCACGTTCGCGATCCTGCTGTTAGCCGTCGCGAATCTTGCCTACGCTGCCGCTCCCATCTCTCCTTTTCCCCTGCCCCGCTCCACTTCAAGCCTCAGGTAGGGTCCGCGCCTCCCGCCGCACAATCATGGCAGATCACCCCGCCGGCGCTATAAAGTCTTCCCACGCAACTGCCGATAAGTACAGCGTATGAAGACGTATAGTTTGAAAACGGTGGTCTTGGCAGCGCTGATCCTCCAGGGTGCCGAAACGTTGCGAGCACAACCCGTAGCCAGCCCTACCTCGTTCAATTTCACCTACCAGGTGAATAGCACGACACTCCCGACTCCAGGCAAGCTCACCGCCACTTTGTCGAAAGCGACGGCCACGGGCTATACCTTGACCGCATCCGTGTCCCCGCCTATGAGCTGGTTGACGGTCACGCCGGGTGGTGGCGCCTCGCCCTTGGCCCTCACCGTAACCGTCAATCCTACCGGCCTGAGCCCCGGAAGCTACTCCGGCGTCATCACGCTGGGCACCAACCCCGGAACCGCCACCACGCTGGTCCCCGTCACGCTTTCGATTTCTAATCCGCCATCCTCCATCATTGTGACCCCGCCCGCGGGCGTGACCAACTACACCCCTGGTGTCTCCGGCGCCAATCCGGTGTTGGCCTTTAACTACACCACCGGGCAATCCGGCGCATTACCCGCCAGCACGGAACTCGACGTAGCCTCCAACGGCGGCATCATTCCGTTCACCGTGGCGGCCACCTCCGGCACCAAAACCACCACCTGGCTCCGGATCAACGTGGCCAACCAGCTTCCCGGCCTGCAGACCAGCGGCGTCGCACTCTCCGGCTCCTATGTGCCCATCTTCGTTTCCATCGACTACAACGCCCTGATCACGCTCAACGTCGGCCCGTATTCCGGGACCATCACCTTCACCAACAACGCCAGCGGTGCCGTCTCCGCGGTGTTCAGCGTGAGTCTCAATGTCTCCGCCGGGCCTCCCACCATCACTTCCATCTTCCCGGGCAGCGTGACCGCGGCCGCGTCCAGCGGCCGCGTGCCCCCCGTCATCACCATCTACGGCGACAATTTCTTCAGCAACTCTTCGGTGCAACTCACGCCCGATGGGGCCCAGCCTCTGCCTGCCCTGACGCCCACCTTGCTCAGCCGCCAGGTTCTGCAAGCCACCCTCAATCCCAGCTATCTCACCAAGCCCGGCACCTTCACGCTTACCGTGGCCAACCCCAGCACGCTCACCGACCCGACTCCGCAGCAGTACGCCGTGCCGTTCGCCGTTACCGACGGAACCGTCCCAGCCATCAGCGCCATCGTCAACGCGGCGAGCTATCTGAGTTCGGCCACTTGGAAGGGAACCGCGGGGTTGGATCCCGTGCCGGCTCAGACTCTGCCCGGCAGTTCGGCCATCTGCCCACGCGAGATCATCGCGATTTTTGGCCAGAGTATCGGACCTGGCACGGTTTTTCCGGCGCAAGCTTCCACCGCATTTCCCGCCGCCTTCCCTTTGCAGGTCACTCCAACCGTCGCCGCCGGCATTTCAGCCGTCAAGTACGAAGTGATGTTCAAGTTTGCCACCGCCGACCCCCTCGTAACCACCACCATCGCGGCGCCCATCATTATGGTTTCCAGCAACCAGATCAACGCCGTGGTCCCCGTTCCTCCAACCGCCCCGCCGTTGCACTCTCCCCCCGCGGCCAACACCTGGGTCCAGGTGGTGGAAACCACCGGAACCGGCCTCAGTGCAACCGTGGTCACTACCAGTTGGTTTCCCGTTACGTTTGTGCCCGAGGTCCCCGGCGTCTTCACCTTTGGTGGTCTCGGACTCGGGCAGGCGGCCGTGCTCAACTACGACGCCACGGCGGGCTACTCCATCAATTCCGCCAAGAACCCCGCTCCCAAGGGATCTACCATCAGCCTGTATGTCACCGGACTCGGTGATCTGACCCCTGGCTCCACGATCATCGTCACCGATAGTTCCACACCGAGGCTACAGGCGTCGCAGATCCTCCCGCTGATTATCAACCCTGCTCCGGCGGTTACCGCGACGCTCACTCCCACGGTAGCTGCCATCGCTGCCGTGCAGAATTCATTCTCTGTGACCGCGCTACAGGCCGTGGGCGGAACGCCGCCCTACGCCTGGAGCGTGACTTCCGGGCTGCCCGCCGGTATGACCCTGACTTCTTTCGGCGTGTTGAGCGGCACGCCCACCACCACTGGAATCTACTCTCTGGTGGTCAGCGTCACCGATAGCGCCGCCATTACACCCGTAGCGGCCAACTATTCCGTCACCGTCACCGCTCCCACGGTCACGGTCACCACCAGCCAGCTTGTTCCGGGTGTGCAGAACGTAGCTTATCCCGCCACCACGCTTGCAGCCACCGGAGGAAAAGGCCCTTACACATGGTCTGCCACCGGCTTGCCGGCGGGCCTGACCCTCAGCAGCGCCGGAGTCCTGATCGGTACGCCCACCACCGGAGGCACTAGTGCACTGACCTTTACCGCGACGGATAGCTCCACCCCTGGGGTCGCTTCCACGCCAGCCGCCATCAGCCTGAACGTCCTTTTAAGCGGCATGACGATCATCACGCCGTCACTTCCCAAGGGAGCCGTCGGCGTACCCTACACCGCCATCGCGCTCCAGCAACAGGGCGGAGTTGGGACCATCACCTGGAGTTCTCCGGCCTTGCCAGCCGGCCTCAGCCTGAACGCTGCTACGGGCGTGCTGAACGGTATCCCCACGGCGGTGGCTACGACAATTACAATCAACGCGACGGATAGCAGCGCCTCACCACAAATGGCAAGCTTCATCTACAACGTCAATATCAGCCCTTCGGTGAGCGTCACTACCGCGTCACTGCCCTCCGGTTCGCAGTCTGTCACCTATCCGGCGCTCGCGATGCAGGCGGCTGGCGGGACGCCGCCATACACGTGGACCGCGGCCGGGCTGCCTCTCGGGATGATCATGTCGTCCTCCGGCGTGCTGAGTGGGGTCCCTACCGTTCCTTTCTATCTTCCGCTGCCCGATGGAGCTGTCGCGCTAGGCGCCGTCTACGTGGCGGACAATACCTATCGCGTGGAAATCAATGGACAGGCCGCAGTCACCAGCTATGCCGGAGCTTCCGCGGGCTCGGTCGCCGGGCTCACTCAGATCAACGCGATTGTGCCCCCCACCGCGCCGACCGGTGCGGCCATTCCGCTAATTGTCTATATAGGGAGATCCAACAGTTCCAGGGCCAGCCAGTTGAGCGTGACTCTGGCCGTTCAGTAAACTCGCTTGCGGCGGGGCGGACTACTTCTGCTTCGCCGCCATCTTCTTTTCGAGCGCCTGCATTAAGCGGCTCTCCACGTCGGGCGGAATCGGATAGGGCTCCATGCCCTTATAGATCTGAATCGTCTTTCGCGTGGTGTCGGCGATCACCCAGCAATTGGGGCACTCGGTGATGTGACGCTCCAGCTTGCTCCGCAACTCGGCGTCGATCGTCTCGTCAAGATAGTCGCTCAGCTCGCCCAGAAAGTCTTTACATGTAAGCAAAAGCGTCGTCTCCCTTACGCTTGAAGAAGCGGGTCAGCTTCTCCCGCAATTGCAGTCTGGCCCTCAACAATCTGCTCTTCACCGCCGGGACCGAAAGGCCAAGCGCTTCGGCCGTTTCTTCCGTCGATAGTTCTTCGATGTCGCGCAAGACGAAAACGCTTCGATAAAGCGGCTCCAGACTCTGAATCGCCGTATCCAGGATGCCGCCCAATTCCTCCCGCGAGAGTTGCTGCTCGGGATCCTCGCCCCATGCCGCGATTTCCCGCACCACCATATCCTCGCCGGTATCGATCGTTTCGTCCAGCGAGACCGATTTGTCGGTCTTGCGCCGGCGCAACTTCATCAACGCCTGGTTTACCGCGATCCGTACGATCCAGGTATAGAACTTGGAATCGCCCTTGAACTGGTCCAGGTGCTCGTAGGCCTTCATGAACGTTTCCTGCAGCACATCCTCCGCATCCTCGCGGTTTTGCGTGACGTGCTGCGCCAGACGGAAGATCTTTCCCTCGTAGCGGCGCACCAGTTCGCCGAACGCGGTACTATCGCCGTCGCGCGCCTGCATAACCAGAGCGGATTCGTCGATTGCTGCCAGGCTGGAGACTGCCATGTCGGACCTTATCTTTTTCATGATACCCCGCCCGGGCGGCCCGCCACACCGCCCGATCGGCCAGTTCGCGCCAGGTCTGTGACCTTCCCTACGTGCTACGCTGAAAATTCCCTATGAGTCACATCGAAATTACTCTGCCCGACGGGAGTAAGCAGTCCGTCGCGGCCGGGACACGTCCCATCGATATCGCCAGAGGCATCAGCCCCCGCCTGGCGGATGCTGCCCTCGCGGCCAAGGTCAACGGCGAGATGTTCGACGTCACCCGCCCCATCGAGCAGGACGCCACGCTGCAGATCCTCACGGCCAGGGACCCCGAGTCGCTCGAGGTCTACCGCCACTCCGCCGCCCACCTGCTGGCGGCCGCCGTGCTCGAGCTCTATCCCGAAACCCAGCTCGGCATCGGCCCGCCCATCGAGAACGGCTTCTATTACGATTTCGACCGTCCCACCTCGTTCACCCCGGACGACCTCGAAAAAATCGAAAAGAAGATGTGGGAGATCCAGGCCCGCGCCCTCCCCTACGAACGCGTCCTCACCTCCAAAGAGGAAGGCCTCAAGAAGTACTCCGAAGCCTGGATGAAGTGCCAGCTCATCGAAGAGAAGGCCGGCGAGGTCTTCACCGAGTACACCCTCGGACCCCGCTTCATCGATTTCTGCCGCGGCCCCCACGTGCCCGACACCTCGAAAATCAAGGCCTTCAAGCTGCTCTCCATCGCCGGCGCCTACTGGAAGGGCGACGAGCACAATAAACAGCTCCAGCGCATCTACGGCACCGCGTTTTTCTCCGCCAAGGAGCTCGACGCCTACCTCAAGCAGGTGGAAGAGGCCAAGAAGCGCGACCACCGCAAGCTCGGCAAAGAGCTCGACCTCTTCAGCATCCAGGAACTCGCCGGCCCCGGACTCATCTTCTTCCATCCCAAGGGCGGCATCATCCGCAAACAGCTCGAAGACTGGATGCGCGATCAGTACCTGAAGCGCGGCTACTCGCTGGTCTACACCCCCCACGTGGCGCGCATCGACCTGTGGAAGACCTCCGGCCACGCCAATTTCTACGCGGCGAACATGTTCACCCCAATTAAGCTGGACGACGCCGACTACCAGCTCAAGCCGATGAACTGCCCGTTCCACATCCTGATCTATGCCGACCGCCAGCGCAGCTACCGCGACCTGCCGGTGCGGCTCGGCGAGCTCGGCACCGTCTACCGCTACGAGCGCTCCGGCGTGCTCAACGGACTCTTCCGCGTCCGCGGCTTCACCCAGGACGACGCGCACATCTTCTGCACCCCCGACCAGATTGAAAACGAAGTGGTGGACTGCCTCCAGTTCGCCATCGACACCCTGGCCGCCTACGGCTTCGAGAAGTACGACGCCGAGCTTTCCACCTGGGACGGCGGCACGAGCGGCAAGTACGATGGCACGCCCGAGCAGTGGGCGATGGCCGAAGGCGCCCTGCAACGCGCCTGCGACAAACTGAAGGTCGCCGCCAAAACGATTCCCGATGAAGCCGCCTTTTACGGGCCCAAAATCGACGTCAAACTGGTGGACGCCATCGGCCGCAAGTGGCAGCTTTCCACCGTGCAGTTCGATTTCACCCTGCCCCGCCGCTTCGGCCTGGAGTACATCGCCGAAGACGGCAAGGCCCACCAGCCGCTGATGGTGCACCGCGCCCTGTACGGCTCCATCGAGCGCTTCTTCGGCATCCTGATCGAACACTACGCCGGCGCGTTCCCGGTGTGGCTCGCCCCCATTCAGGCCATCGTGCTGCCCATCACCGACCGCCAGACGGAGTACGCGCGCGCCATCCAGAAGCAGCTCGACGACGCCGGAATCCGCGCCACCGTGGACGATCGCAATGAGAAGGTGAACCTCAAGATCCGCGAAGCCCAGATGCAGAAGATTCCGTACATGCTGGTGGTGGGCGACCGCGAGCAGGAGAACGGCCTGGTCGCCGTCCGTAACCGCAAACACGCCGACCAGGGGGCGAAGTCGATTGCCGGCTTCCTCGCCGAAATCAAGGCGCTGATCGATTCGAAAGCCGTAAGCGAATAGGGCGCGCGCAAGCGCCTGTACCAGTGATGACTACGATCGAGTTCGGCGAGGATCTGGCGCAGCTCGACGCCGCCATCGGCGCCCTGCCCGATCAGCCGGCGGTTTTCCTGCTCTGGGCCAACACGGGCGAGCCCTACCTCTCCCGAACCGGCGTGCTGCGGCGGCGGTTGCGGCGCCTGCTCACCGAACGCGAGCGGCCCTCGCGATTGCTCAACCTGCGGCACACCGTGGCGCGCATCGAATACCGCCTGACCGGGTCGGCGTTCGAATCTTCCATCCTCTTCTACGAGCAGGCGCGCCGCCATTTTCCGGATACCTACCTGCGCCTGATGAAGCTGCGCATGCCGCCCTACGTGAAGCTGGTCCTGAATAACGAATTCCCGCGGAGCCACATCACCACGCATCTGACGCGCACCGCGGGCCTGTATTTCGGACCGTTCCGCTCGCGGGTTTCCGCGGAGCGCTTCGAAGGGCAGTTTCTGGACCTCTTCCAGATGCGCCGCTGCCAGGAAGACCTTGTGCCCTCGCCCGGGCACCCCGGCTGCATCTATGGCGAGATGGCGATGTGCCTGCGCCCCTGCCAGCAGGTGGTGGGCGCGGCGGAGTACGCCACGGAAATCGGGCGCGTCGCCGAATTCCTGCGCACCGATGGGCGCTCGCTATTGGAATCCATCGGGCACTCGCGCGACCGCCTGAGCCAGGAGATGATGTTCGAGGACGCCGCGCGGCAGCACAAGCGTTTTGAAAAAGTGCAGGATGTCCTGCGGCTGCGCGACGAACTGGCGCGCGACGTGGACCGGCTGAACGGCGTCGCCATCACGCCTTCGCTGGCTCACGACGCGGTGGAGATGTGGTTCGTGCGCGACGGCGCGTGGTGCGCTCCCCAACGATTCGGGTTTGAGGTGCACGAAGGCAAGCCCGTTTCGCTCGACCACCAGTTGCGCGACACCTTCGCCAGCGTCACGCCCGGAAAACTCAGCGTGCGCGAACGCCAGGAGTATCTCGCGCTGCTGGCGCGCTGGTACTACTCGACGTGGCGCGAAGGCGAGTGGTTGAGTTTCGACAGCTACGGCGAAATTCCCTACCGCAAACTGGTCAACGCGGTATCCCGCGTGGCGCGCAAGAACGTTCCCTGAGAAGACGGAACCGAGCAAGGGCCGGACCGCGACGCCAGCTTATAGCTTCCTAAAGAGCTTGTCGAAGGCGTTGCGGGCGTCGTCGGCGTTGCGCGGGGCTGGTGGGCCGGCGTTGGTGGAGGCCGAGGGTGGCGGCGCCGACGGGCCCGCCGTGCCGTCGCGCGCTACGGTCACCCGGGGGTTGAACGAGATGCAGTCGTTTGCCTTGTCCTTGACGGGGATCCGCACCGGGATGGGCTTCAGGCACTGAAACCTGGTGGAGGGCTCGAAATGCGAGCACTGTTTACAACAGTGAAGCTCCGCATTGCACTTCGGGCAGTTACCCGTCAGATCCGTTTCGGGAGGCAGGGTGGTGGCACAGTTAAAACATCGCGAAGCGGCGACGTGCTGCACCAATCTGGGTAGACGGGGGCCGGTCACGTCCAAGGGAGGACGCGGGCCCTGCGGTTTGGACCGGTCTTCGCGGAAGCTCTTGCTCTCGCCCGAGTCCATGTACCCGTTCTGTCTGTACTTGCGATCGCTGTCCATGGGGAAAGTTACTCCGTGCTTTAGGGGGAAAAGAACGTTGTCTAATTACGATTAGAACTCTTCGCGCCAGTAACAAATACCGATCGCTCCCACGAGGCCGCGAGAGAAACCCCGCAACAACGCTTGTGTCGTGGGATTACCAGAAAGGGCTTGACGGGGGTTCCAAGGGTTCAGCAAACAACAGGTCGGAACCCGCCTCTGCTTCAAATACATATGTACCACGGAACGGGCATGGTTTGCACGCTTATCCTTAGATACGCAACGATTCCCGAGAAAATCGCTGAGCCGGCGGCGGCGGCTACCCTACGGAACTCCATTTCATCAAGCTGGCGCAGGGCCGGGTAAGGGGATCGTCGTAGTGGTTGGGGCTGACGCGCAAGGCATAGCCCAGCCGTCCGGTCCGTTCCGGAATCAGGTCCTTGGCAAACACGGCCACCGCCCCCTGCTGCTCTACGAACGGCAATACCATCACCTCGGTTTCTTCCAGGTAGCCGTTGGAATCCACGCGGCCGATGACGACTTCGGCGCGCACGTCGTTGGGCGCCAGGCCGGCGAGATCGATGGCGGCGCGCAGGCTGACGGCCCGGCCGCTGACCAGCGAACCGGTTGGTCCGGGCCCCGCATCGACAAAGCGCACACGGTCCCACACCTCGCGAACGCGCGCGTTCCATCGGGTCTTTTCGCGGCTCAGGGTAAAGTCCGCCTTGCGCATGCGCAGGTGACTGGAGTGGGCGGGCTCGTAGAGCTCGGTCATGTACTCGTGCACCATGCGGCGGCAATCGAAGGCCGGGCTGATGCAGGTGAGGGACTGTTTGACGCGGCGCATCCACTCGCGCGGCGTCTGTTCGCGGCGCTCGTAGAACATGGGGACGATTTCATTTTCCAGCAGCGAGTAGATGGCGCTGGCGTGGAGCGCGTCCTGATCGTCGCTGTAGGTCTCGCGTTCGCCGATGGCCCAGCCGCCGGAGGTTTCGTAGGCTTCGTCGTACCAGCCATCCAGAATGCTGAGATTGAGGACTCCGTTGATAGCGGCTTTCATGCCGCTGGTGCCGCAAGCCTCTTCGCCGCGCCGCGGATTATTCAGCCACACGTCGACACCCTGCACCAGTTCGCGCCCGACCTTCATATCGTAGTCTTCCACGAAGACCACGTGCTTCCAGAGTTCGGGATCGCGGGAAAGCAGCACGACCTCGCGGATGTACGTCTTGCCGGGCTGGTCCTTGGGATGCGCCTTGCCGGCGATCACGATCTGCACCGGCATGTCCTTATTGAGCAGGATGCGCTTCAGCCGCTCCACATCGCGGAAGAGCAGGGTGGCGCGTTTATAGGTGGCAAACCGGCGGGCGAAGCCGATGGTGAACGCGTTCGGGTCCAGGACTTCGCCAGAGCGAAGGACTTCGAGCGAGGACGCCTGGCGGCGCACCGCCGACGAATGCTGGCGGGACCGGACGAAGGAAATCAAGCGCCGTTTGCGGCGGCGGTGCACATCCAGCAGTTCCTCATCGGGGATGTCGCCGATCTGTTTCCAGATTGCGGGATCGTTGAAGCGGTCGCGCCAGTCCGGCTCCAGGTACTGATCGTAGAGCAGCGCCAGGTTGCCGTTCAGCCAGCTCGGCAGGTGCACGCCATTGGTGATGGAGGTGATGGGCACTTCCCAGAGGGGCAGATCGGGCCACAAGTCGTGGAACATTTCCTGGGAGACCTCGCGGTGGAGACGGCTCACGGCGTTGCGGTAGGAGGAAGTGTTGAGGGCCAGCACGGCCATGGAGAAACGTTCGTCGCGGTTGAAACAGTTGCGCCGCCCCAGCGCCATGAGCTGCTGGAAATCCACGCCGACTTCGGCGCAGTACTCGGAAAAGTAGTGGTACATCATGCCGGGATCGAACAGGTCGATGCCCGCCGGTACCGGTGTGTGGGTAGTGAAAACGTTGCTGGCGCGGGCGGTTTCGAGGGCCTCGTCGAAATTGAGCTTTTGATCGCGCATGTAGAGGCGGATCTGTTCCAGCGCGAGGAAGGCGGAGTGGCCTTCATTCATATGGAACACGGTGGGCTCGAGCGCCATCGCCTGCAAGGCGCGCATGCCGCCGATGCCCAGCACGATTTCCTGCCGGATGCGGGTATCGATGTCGCCGCCATAGAGGGAATCGGTGATGTCGCGATCCTGCGGCAGAACGTTGTCGGGAATGTTGGTGTCCAGCAGGTACAGCGTGATGCGCCCGACGCCGAGTTTCCAGATCTGAATGAAGACGTTGCCGGTGGGCAGTTTTACGGTGACCTTGAGATCCTTGCCTTCGGCGTCTTTCACGGTTTCCAGCGGCAGGGTGTAAAAATCGTTCATCGGATAGCGTTCCTGCTGCCATCCGTCGGGATTCAGAAGTTGCCGGAAATAGCCCTGCTGGTAGAGCAGCCCGAGACCGATGAGGGGATAGTCCTGGTCGCTGGAGGACTTCAAGTGGTCGCCGGAGAGGATACCAAGGCCCCCCGAATAAACCGGCAGGCACTCGGTAAGGCCATACTCGGCGGAGAAATAGGCGATCAGCTTGCCATCGGCCGGGGCGGGACTCTTGCGCACGCGGGCATCGTAGGTTGCACAAGCCGCACGATACTGCGCCAGGTAGCGTAGATCGGTGGAGGCCTTCTGCAGCGTGGCCTGCGGGACGCGGCCCAGCATCAGCACCGGATTGTACCCGCAGTCGCGCCAGATGACCGGGTCAAGGCGGCGGAACACGGAGCGGACGATGGGTTCCCAACTCCAGACGATGTTGTAGGCCAGCTCGGTCAGACGAGACAACGAGTCGGGCAGGCTGGGGCGTACCAGGAATTCGCGGAGTGGTTGAATATGAAACGGCATACCAGAATAAAAGTTAACCTTAGAAGATAGCAGATCGGCCTCTTACAGGTTCCTCTGCACGCTTTGGGCAATGAATACGTCACTATAATAGGAACGAATGCGTTTACTTGGACTCTTCTTCTTGCTGGCCGGCACCGCCCTTGCGGGTGAGTACGCAGTGCTTGCCAGCGGGGCACGCCTGCGCATCGACCGGCACGAGGCGGACGGGGCCAAGGTGCGTCTCTACCATGGTACAGGTTTTGTGGAGATGGATTCGGTCGGAGTGCGCAGCTACGAAGCGGAAGAGTACGTTACGCCAGTACCGGTACCAGCACCGGAGGCCGGTACGCGTCTGCAAGCGCCCTCCCCCGGTGTGGCACCCGCACTGCCCACCCCATTGGAATTGGCGGACGCCGCCGCCGACCGCTACGGTCTGCCGCGGCAACTGGTACGCAGTGTGATGGCTGCCGAAAGCGGATTCCAGCCTCTGGCCATTTCCCCGAAAGGCGCGATCGGGCTCATGCAGCTCATGCCCGGCACGGCTCAAGTGCTCGGCGCGGACCCCTTCGATCCGGCACAGAACGTGGATGCCGGGACGCGCTACCTGCGCGATCTGTTGGAAAAGTACAACTACGGACTGCGCCACGCCCTGGCGGCCTACAACGCCGGTCCGGGTGCGGTGGACAGGTACAACGGGGTTCCGCCGTACCCCGAGACCATCAACTACATCGGCCGCATCGAGGAGAAACTCAGGGCCGCGGAAGTGATCCAACCGTAGCTGCTAGACTAGCGGGGCCGGTGCGGCGTCAAAGACGGCGGCCAGTCCGTGAACGGTGGACGCGATCCGGACCACGGCCAGCACCGCCTCTTCGTTGACACCTTTTTCGCGCAGCACTTTTTCGTGGGAGTCGACGCAGACCCCGCAGCCGTTGATGGCGGAAACCGCCAGACACCACAACTCGAAGTCCACCGGATCGCTGCCGTGCTTGCCGATCACCTGCATGCGCAGGCGCGCCGGCATGGCGCCATATTTTTCGTTGCTGCTGAGGTGGCGGAAGCGGTAGAAGATGTTGTTCATCCCCATGATGGCCGCGGCGGCCTTGGCCGCGAACAGCGCCTGTTCGTTGAGATGCGTGGCAGCCTCCGCCAGCAGGCTCTCCAGGAGCTGCGGATTGCGCGCGGCGATGGCGCAGGCGACTACCGCGCCCCATGTCTGCTGTTCGGAGAGTTCGGGCTGCCGGGTGACGCTGCCCATGTTGAGCTTCAGATCCTTGGCGTACTCCGGCACATGATTCAGTAATTGTTCGAGTTCCATTGAGATTCCCAGGTGGGGCAGGCTGGCGGCCTGCGGCGGGTTGGCAACCCGCCTGGAGCGCCGGTTGGCAACTGGCGCGCAGCTTGACAAGCTGCCCCACAATTAAAGCTCTAGATCGGGATTTTGAGGGCTTCCTGGCCCTTCTGCCAGTTGCAGGGGCAGAGTTCATCGGTCTGCAGCGCATCGAGCACGCGCAGCACTTCCTGCGGGTTGCGTCCGACGTTCATGTCGTTGACGGAAACGAAGCGGATGACGTTATGCGGGTCTACGATGAAGGTGGCACGTTGCGCCACGCCGCCCTGCGGATCCAGAATCCCGAGCGCTGTGCAGAGCTCGCGCTTGACGTCGGCCAGCATGGGGAAGGGCAGGTTGTGCAGGTCGGCGTGATGCGTCCGCCAGGCGTGGTGGACGAATTCGCTGTCGGTGCTGCCTCCCAGCACCTGCGCATCGCGATCCTGAAAATCCTTGTTCAGCTTGCCGAAAGCCGCGATCTCGGTGGGGCACACGAAGGTAAAGTCCTTCGGCCAGAAGAAGTACACCTTCCACTTGTCCTTGAAGTCCTCGTCGCCGATGGTCTGAAACGCTTTTCCCTTTTCAAGGCTCACTGTCGCCTCAACGGAATAAGCGGGGAACTTATGTCCAACACCTAACATGTATGATTCTCCTTTTATTTGTGATGAATTTGTTCGATCTTGGCCGCCAGAATAAAATCGCTTTCGGTCAAGCCGTCGATCTTGTGGGTCCAGATTTTCACCTCGACCTTGCCCCATGACAGGAGCAGATCGGGATGGTGTCCCTCGGCTTCGGCTATGGCGCCCGCGCTGTTGACAAAGTCCAGGGCGGTCCGAAAGTCCGGGAAGGTGCAGGCCTTCCACAAATGGTGACCGTCCACCACCTGCCATCCGGGGACTTGCGCTTTCAGCTTCTCGAGTTCTTCCCCCTGCAGAGCCGGGACGCCTTCGCGGCAGGGAATGCAGGTCTTAGCGGAAAGGCTCATGATTTTGCTCCTTGTTTCGACTTGGAATCGCGGCAACGGACGCAGGAGCCGCGGAAGACGATCTCGTAGTTGGTCACGTTGCGCCCACCGAGCGCCGCACGTCCCGCCGAAGGGGGCAGATCGAACCACGAGATATCCTCCACGGCGGAACAACGCTCGCAGATGAAGTGATGATGACGACGCAAATTGGCGTCAAACCGGGCCGCCTTCCCTTCCGACATGACCTCGCGCACCAAGCCCGCCTTGGCCAGCGCCCGCAAGTTATTATAGACGGTCGCACGCGAAGCCCGCGGATCGTTCCGGTTGACGGCGTCGAAAATCTCCTCGGCCGTGGCATGGACCCGGTGCTCCGCTAAGAACTCCAGCACGGCGTACCGCTGGGCGGTGGGCCGAAGGGCAGCCGCCCGGAATGCCTGGTCGAGTTCAGAGCTCAATTTAGACACGGTCTATATTTAGACTATATCTAATCATGGAATCTGTCAAGCGAGAGTCCGCAGTTTCTTCAGTTCCACTTCCGATTCGGGCGTTTCTTGTGAAGCGGTTGGGAAACAATTGTTACACCAACCCATAATGTCCCGAAGTTTGGTATGCGAGTGGAACATCGACAGCCGGCATGGCGTATAGTTTCGGAAGGAGACTCCGTGAGCGCCAGAGTTCTTTGGCCCGGCTGAAGGAAAACGCCCGGTGTCGAACGACATCACCGTGACGGAGTCGAGGGAAGGGAGGCCGGTCATGACGGGGATGAGCTCAGAACAATTGGATTTACGCGAAGCTGCCGGAATCTTCTGGCGTGATGTGAAGTACGCGCTCCGCTCGCTCGCCGGAGCGAAGGGGCTGACGATTACGGTGGTGCTCACGCTGGCACTCGGAAT
>JADGNS010000316.1 GCA_017883355.1 Candidatus Solibacter sp. | reverse complement strand
CCCGCGCGGAGGCCCCTGCCTCCGCTTCCGGCAGCGGGACGAGGGCATCCCGGCCCGGTGGGCACCCCGTCCAGGGGGACCGCCCCACAAGACTATGCCACGCGTTTGATCCGTCCGCCGAGGGCGAAGAGGAGAGCGGCTGGATATCTCTGGAATTGACTGGAGCGGACCGACTCGATTCGCTCGCCCACGCACGGCAGGCTCACGCTCGGGCTCGCAATGGCGGTTCCTAGAGCGGGCCGCGGCATTTGAGCTTATTTGCCGCCGCCCTTTCGCCACGCGCCCCGCTCCCTAACGGTCGCGGCACTGTCACCATCTGTAAACGCTCGGCATTCCAATCAGAGCCGTGATCGTCAGGGGAGATCGATCGGTTGACCTGCTACGTGCCCGAGGTGCCGGAATCCCTGTTACACTGCACCGCAGGCACAGTCCTTGTTTCGATTTCGAGTCGCGCTCACCGCTGTTTTGCTGCCCCTGGCGGCCCATCCCCAAGATACGCCTACATTCCGTGCGGGAACCGATCTGGTGACGGTTCCTGTCACTGTGACCGACCGGCGCGGTGTAGCGCTGCAGGACCTGAAGCTGGCAGATTTCCGGCTCTTCGACAACGGCGTTCGCACCGAGATTCAGCATCTGTGGCTGGATTCCGATTTGCCGCTCACGGTGGGAATCATCGTCGATGTCAGCTACAGCGAGCATGGGACAATACCCCGGGAACGGCAGGCGGTTGCGGAGTTCCTGAATCACATCATGCGTCCGGAGGACCATGCGTTCCTGGTGACCACGGCCACCCGCAATTCGCTGGTGACGGACCTGACTGGCTCAATTGGGGAGCTGCGAAAGGGCACGGAGCGTATCCAGCCGGAAGGACTGAACGGACCGGAGGGACAGCCACTAGGAGAGCCTTGCCCCACGAAAGCGGACGGAAATAAAGAGGTCTCGCGATGCGGCGGGAGCGCCATTTGGGATGCCGTGTACGCCTCGGCCCGGCTCAAACTCCGTTCCCTGCCAGGAACCAAGGCCCTGATCATTATTTCCGACGGCCAGGATACGGGAAGCATGCACAACTTGAAACGCACGCTGGAAGAAGTGCAGACTTCGAACACGATCGTTTATGCCATCAAGGTGGGGGACGTGCGGGCACTGCTGACACGCGGATTGGCGAAGCTGGCAAGCGAAACAGGCGGCGAGGAGTTCCGGCCGCACGGCGACAACTTTGGAGAGATCTTCCGGCGTATCGAAAACGACCTGCGGACGAGGTACGTGTTGGGTTTTCGTCCGGACCCCGCGACCGCCCGCGAGGGATTCCACCAATTGCGCGTAGAAACCGCCCGCTCGGGAGTCCAGGTTCGGGCGCGCAGAAGCTATTATCGAGCGGTTGCCGAACAGAACCAGGAAGCGATCCCCGACGGGCGCATTGCTTCACGGAACGTCGCCCAGGATTTACCGATTCCCCCGCAAGAACAGCGCATCGCGCCGGCAATTCAGCAGCAAGGCCCTGCCCGCAAATCTATGCCACGCGTTTGATCTGGCCGCCGAGGGCGAAGAGGAGGGCGGTGCCCAGCAGCGGCAGGAGACCGGCGGCGATCAGCATGGGGGTGTAGGAGAAGTGATCCACCACGAAGCCGGTGGTCTGGGTGAAGAGGATGGCGCCGATGCCCGCGCCCATACCGCCCAGGCCGGCGACGGAGCCGACGGCGCATTCGGGGAAGTAATCGCTGGGGAGGGTTTGCACGTTGTTGATCCAGGTCTGAAAGCCGAAGAGGACGACGGCGATGGCGGCCAGGGCGGCGCCGGCGGTGTGGGCGACGGCGGCCAGCAGGCCGGCGCACATGCACAGCATGCCGAAGAGGATGACGCTTTTGCGCGCGCGGTTGGCGCTCCAGCCACGCGACATGAGGTGGCCGCTCATCCAGCCGCCGAAGAGGCTGCCGGCGTCGGCGGCGACATAGGGCACCCAGGCGAAGAGGCCGATCTGTTTGAGGCTGAATCCGTGGACCTTGTAGAGGTAGAGGGGCAGCCAGGTGATGTAGAGCCACCAGACCGGGTCGCAGCAGAAGCGGGAGAGCACAATGGCCCAGGTCTGGCGATAGCGCAGGAGTTCGAGCCAGGAGAGCGAGGCGGACCCCAAGGGTACCCCGGGCGCGCGATCTTCGCGGATGAGCGCGAGCTCTTCGGGCGTGATGCGGGGGTGTTCGGCGGGAGGGTGATAGAACGTCAGCCAGAGCACGAGCCAGAGGAAGCCGAGGGCGCCGACGGCGAGGAACGTGGTCTGCCAGCCGTAACGGAGTTCGAGCGCGATGATGACGGGCGGCGCGACCACGCTTCCGATGGAGGTGCCGCTGTTGAAGATGGCCATGCCGAGGGCGCGCTGGCGGACGGGGAACCACTCGGCGATGACCTTGGCGGCGCCGGGCCAGTTGCCGGCTTCGCCGAGGCCGAGCAGGAAGCGGAAGCAGTTGAGGCTGAAGAGGCCGGTGGCGAAGGCGTGGAGCATGCTGGCGATTGACCAGACGACGATGGAGATGGTGAAGCCGCGGCGGTTGCCGACGCGGTCGTAGAGTTTTCCGGAGAGCGCCTGGCTGAGGGTGTAGGCGATGAGAAAGGAATTGGTGATGCTGGCGAACTCCAGGTTGGAGAGCTTCAATTGCTCGGTGATGACGGGCGCGAGCACGGAGATGGTGAGGCGGTTGACGAAGTTGATGAGGGTGGCGAGGAAGATGAGGCCGGCGATCCACCAGCGGAGGCCTGTAATCCCGGCTTGCTTTTGGGGTTGAGTCAATATGGGGCTTACTTTAGCATCGGGCTGGAAAGGAGGGAACGCGTTCAAGAGAAGAGCTTGGAGAGGGAAGGTGTCTATTCAACGCAGAGGCGCAGAGATCGCAGAGATAAGCGCAGAGAAGACACAGGAAGGAAGCGGAGGCAGACGGAGAAAGAAGTCCCACCAAGACAGGGGACCGTGCAGTTATTCCCAGCGGAGGGCCCGCATGGGGTCGATGGCGGTGGCGCGGCGGGCGGGGAGGTAACCCGCGAGGATGGCTACGGCGGCGATGCCGACGGCGGAGAGCGCCATGGTGAGCGCGTCGGTGGGCAGGATGCCGAAGAGCTCTTTCTGCACCAGGCGGGTGGCGGCGTAGGCGCCGGCGCCTCCGATGGCGACCCCGATCATGGACAGCGCCAGCACTTCGCGCATCACCAGCCAGACTACGGAAGCACGGTTGGCGCCCAGCGCCATGCGGATGCCGATTTCGCGGGTGCGCCGCACCACCATGTAGGCCATCACGCCGTATAGGCCGATGGCCGCGAGCAGGGTGGCGAGGAGTCCGAAGACCCCGGAGAGAGAGGCCAGCAGACGCTCGCTCATCAGCGACTTGTCGAGTTGCTGGTCCAGGGTGCGCATGCCGTAGATGGGGACGTTGGAATCGAGCTCGTTGACGGTCTGCCGCATGCTGGCGAAGATGGCGGTGGGGTCGCCCTGGGCGCGCGCATAGACGGTCATGCCCTGCACAAAATCCACCTGGCGGTAGGGGCGGTAGAGTTCGTAGGGGATCTCGTCGCGCAGGCTTTCGTATCTGGTGTCTTTGACGACGCCGACGATTTCGATGTCGGTCTTGGTGCCGGGGTTTCCGCCCATGCCGAGGTGCAATCCGACGGGACTGCGGCCGGCGAAGTAGCGTTTGGCGAAGCGCTCGTTGACCAGGGCGACTTGGGGAGTGCCCTTGTCATCGCGGTCGGAGAAATCGCGGCCCAGCAGCACAGGGATGGCGAGCGTAGGGAAAAATCCCGGGGAGATGAATTGCATATGCGGGTCCACCCACTCGCCTTCCTTGGCGGCATAGCCTTCCACGGTGACCGTGCTATCCCATTCGTTGCCGTCGAGGAGGGGCATGACGGCCAGGGTGACGGCGGAGACGCCCGGCGTGCGGCCCAGGCGTTCGGTGAGTTGCCGGTAGAATTGCAGGCTGCGCTCGGGTTTATAGCCATTGAGAGCGGGGTTGACGGCGAAGGACAGCAGATTGCGGGTTTCAAAGCCGGGATGGATGCCCTGGAGATTCTTGAGGCTCTGGATGAAGAGTCCGGCGGCGATCAGCAAGAGCAGGGAGAGCGACACCTGGACCACCACGAGAGCCTTGCGCAGGCCCACGCTGGCGCCGCCGACCACGGAACCGGCCTGGTCCTTGAGGGTGCCGGCAAGTTGCGGGCGGGTGGATTGCAGCGCCGGCGCGAGGCCGAAGAGCAGGCCGGTGAGCACGGAAACGACCAGGGTGAAAGCGAGCACGCGCGCGTCCGGCATGGCGGAGAGCGTGAGGGGAAGGACGCCGCGCGGCAGGAAACCGATGAGGGCCTGGTCGATGGCGATGGCGAGAGCGATACCCAGCATGCCGCCCACGGCGGAGAGGAGGAGGCTCTCTTCCAGGAGTTGCAGGATGAGGCGGCGGCGGCCGGCGCCGAGCGCGAGGCGGACGGCAATCTCCTTCTGGCGGGCGGTGGCGCGGGCAATCAGGAGATTGGCCACATTGGAGCAGGCGATCAACAGCACCAGGGCGACGATCGCCATGAGGGCGAGCAGGGGATTAGAGAACTGCCGGCGCAGATCGGAGCGGCCATTGGCGGCGGGGAGGACGTCCATCCACATTTTGAGGAACTGCTGCCGGGTATGTTCGGTAGCGCGGGCGAAATCCTTGTCTTGCACTTCCATCTGGAGAATCTGGTGGAAGAGCGGCTGCAATCCGGCCTTGGCCTGTTCCAGGGTGACTCCCGGCTTGAGCCGGCCGAAGACCTGCGCGAAGCGGCCGCGACGATTGTTGAGATTGTAGAAGCGTTCGGTGAGCTGGTGCTTCATCATCATGGGGACGCGGAGTTGCGGCGAGTAGCCGGGCTCGACGCCATCGAATCCCCGCCGGCTGACACCGACGATGGTGAGGGGGTAGCCGTTGAGGACGATCTTGCTGCCGATGACGGAGGGGTCGGCGGCGAAGCGGGTTTTCCAGTAGCCGTAACTGAGGACGGCGATGGGGTGGCCGCCCTGGATGAGATCGTCCTGCGCGGTGAAGACGCGTCCCAGGGCGGCGCCGACGCCGAGGACGGGGAAATAGTTGCCGGAAACCAATTCGCCGGAGACGAGTTCCGTGCGGCCCGCGTAGGTGAGGCTGAATTGGTTGCCGAAGCGGCAGAACATGCCCTGGAAGACCTGGTTCTTATCGCGGAAGTCCTGGTACATGGGATAGGAAATCGCGTTGTTGCCGGTATTGCTGCCGTAGTGCTGGCCGCGGGCGGTGAGGAGGACGAGCTGTTCGGGGTCGCGCACCGGCAGCAATTGGAGGATGAGCTGATTGACCAGGGAGAAGATGGCGGAATTGGCGCCGATTCCGAGGGCGAGAGAGAGAACGGCGACGGAGGTGAACAGGGGCGCTTTGCGCAAGGTGCGGACGGCATAGCGCAGGTCCTGGAGGAAACTAGCCATGCAGACTATACTGCGGCGGGGCGGAAAGGTTACCCGGAATCTCCAGGAAGAAGGTTGGTATCAGGAGTGGGCCTGCCGCCAGGCGACAGCCTGTTCCTGGCGGCATGAGGATGTTGGGTAGGTGCAAACGGGCGACGGCTTGTTCCCACTTGCATTGGGGTTGGGTGTGGCTGAGCGGCTGCGCCGCGGGTTACCGGCGTGTCTGATGGACGCGACCGGTAGGGTCCGCAGCGGCGCCCATGCGGGCACTGCGCTCGTATACCAGTTCTCCCTGAAATGCAGCTTCGGCAGCCGCCATGGCTGCCCGCTTGCATTCGCTTTCGGGCCAAGTGGCTATCACGTCGAGGCGATAGCGGTGGAATGATGCATGTGCTGAGAACGCCTGACTCATTTACTTGATCTCCCTTACGCTATTGAAGATATTCCAGAGCCAGCGATTCAGGAAGCGGGTGAATCCAGCAATTTGGGCGGGAAGGATTATGGCCAGGGCTGGCTGGCGCCGTCCCGGGGCGTGCTAGGATCACAGCAAATGGCTTTCGTCGATCTAACCAAGCAACTGGCCAAGGAGGCGTTCCTTTCGGCCACGAAGGATCCGCCGGCGCCCGCGGCTGCGGCGGCGGGGGAGAATATCGGCGTGATCCTCTTCGGGCAGATACACGGCCTGCAAAAGGCGCTCAAGGACGATGAAGAGCTGGTGGTGTGGTTCTGTAGCGGCGGCGAGAAGTTGCGCGTGATGGAGATTTTTCTGCCATCGCCGAAGCTGGCGGTGTTGAGCGGGCACGATGCGGAGCGCAATCTGACGCGGGTAATTTCGCCGGTGGACGCGCTGCAACTGGTGGCCAAGGTGATGAAGGCGCC
>JADGNS010000315.1 GCA_017883355.1 Candidatus Solibacter sp. | reverse complement strand
GGCCGGGTCAACGATGCGGTGCGCGCCGTGGCCGCGCGCATGCCGACCTACATCACGCTTAAGGACGTGAAGAAGCGCTGGGGGAAAGGGCAAGAGGACGTTTTCCCCGTGGCGCAATTCGAGAAGTTATGGGGCGATATGACCGCGCTCCCCGAACTGCACTGCCGCTTCATCGCGGTGCCGCGCATGCGCGGCCAGCAATTGAAAGAGCCCGCGCAACTCGACGCCTGGCTGCGCGACGGCTCCGCCGCTTATACCGATTCCCTCTGCGCGTGGGAGTAGGGTTGGCCACCGCTCACAACCCGTCGCCGTACCGCTTACCGTCTAGTACCATGGAGTGCGGATCACCATGACACTCACGCGGCGTACCATCCTCGCCGGCGCCCTCGCCCCGTTGGCTTCGCGCCTGGCCGCACAATCGGCGGCGCGCCATATCGAACGCTGGGATCGGTTCGAACTCTCTCTTGCCGGCCCGCAAGAGGGCAACCCCTTCCTCGACGTCCGCTTCTCCGCCGAATTCCGCCAGCAGCATCGCAGCGTGCAGGTGGATGGCTTCTACGATGGCGGCGGCGCCTACAAGGTTCGCTTCGCACCGGACGCCGAGGGCGAATGGAGCTATGTCACGCACAGCAATCGGAGCGAACTCGATGGCAAGATGGGCACCTTCCTGTGTGTCGCGCCTTCGGCTCGGAATCACGGCCCGGTTACCGTGCGCAATACCTACGATTTCGGGTACGCCGATGGCGCCCCGTATTACCAATTCGGCACTACGTGCTACGCCTGGACCCATCAGCCCGCCGCGTTGCAGCAGCAGACCATCGAGACGCTGCGCCAGGCGCCGTTCAACAAGATGCGCATGTGCATCTTCCCCAAATGGTACACGTACAACCAGGACGAGCCGCCCGTGTATCCGTTCCCGCGCAGTGCGGGCCAGAACGATTACACGCGCTTCGTCCCCGAGTTCTTCCACAACCTGGAAACGCGCATCGCCCAATTGCAGGCGCTCGGCATCGAAGCCGACCTGATTCTGTTTCACCCGTACGACCATTGGGGCTACGCCCTGATGCCGCCCGAAGTGGACGACCGTTACCTGCGCTACGTGGTGGCCCGCCTCGCCGCCTTCCGCAACGTCTGGTGGAGCGTGGCCAACGAGTGGGACCTGGTGAAGGGCAAGAAGATCGCCGACTGGGACCGCTACTGCCGCATTCTGCAGGAAAGCGACCCTTACCGGCGCTTGCTCTCCATCCATCACAGCGGCCCCATGTACGACCCCACCAGGCCATGGCTCACCCACGTCAGCATTCAGGGTGACGATTTCGCCAGGATTCCCGAGTGGCGCGCCGCCTTCCGCAAGCCCCTGATCTTCGACGAGTGCAAGTACGAAGGCAACATTCCCAAACGCTGGGGCGATATCTCCGCGCGGGAAATGACGCGCCGCTTCTGGCTCGGGATGGCGAACGGCGCGTACATGGGACACGGCGAGACGTATCTCGACGCGCACGATATTCTCTGGTGGTCCAAGGGCGGCGTGCTGCATGGCGAGAGCCCTCGGCGTATCGCTTTTCTGCGTAGCATCATCGAAGCCGGTCCCGCCGAGGGCGTCGCTCCCGTGCCGGGCGCGTACTATCCCTGCATCGCGCGCGCTGGCGTTTACTACCTGTACTTCCTGGATTTCCACCAGCCCGCGCTGGCCGAATTCGATTTGCCCGCCGGCGGCCCCTTCACCGCCGAGATCATCGACCCCTGGGCGATGACCATCACCAAAGCCGAAGGTACGTTCTCCGGCAAATTCCAGTTGAAGATGCCCGGCAAGGAGATGCTCGCCTTGCGCTTCCGTAAAGCCGGGGCATAAGGCTTCGCCTTGTGCATCCGAGCGAAACTCGGACGGACGGGCTTCGCCCGCCTGCACAAGGCGGAGCCTTATGCCACAGAAGCCCGCGCATTCTATAATTCACCCATGCGCCTGCAACTCTCCGTCGCCCTGCTCTTTTGCGCCGCCGCCAGCGCGGCCGGCAACGCGGTCCCCACCATCGACGAATCGCTCGGCATGAAATCCGTGGCCGGCGCGCAGATTTCGCCCGATGGCCGCTACGTGGCCTACACCGTGCAGCAGGCCAATTGGGACGAGAACGATTTCTACACACAGATCTGGATCGCTGTGCCCGCCACCGGCGAGCGCTACCAACTCACTAGCGGCAAGAAATCGTCCAGCGGCGCGCAGTGGTCGCCCGATTCGCGCCGCCTCGCCTTCACCAGCGACCGCGACGGCAAGCGCCAGATCTACCTGATCGCGCCCGCCGGCGGCGAGGCCGCGGTGTTGACTGCCGAGGAGAACGGCGTCGGCGGCATCGCCTGGGCGCCCGACGGCGGCGCCATCGCCTTCACGTCCTCCGGCCCCGACGCCAAGACACGCAAGGACCGCAAGGACAAATACGGCGACTTCGAAATCGTCGGCGGCGATTACACCATGAATCACCTCTGGCTGCTGAAGCTCCCCGCCGAGTTGCCCGCCGACCCCAAGAAACTGCCCAAGCCGGAGGCGCTCACCAAGGGAGAGGACTTCAGCGTCGGGTCGTTTTCGTGGTCGCCCGACGGCAAGCGCATCGCCTTCAGCGCGACGCGCGATCCCGACCTTGGCTCGGGCGATACCGAGACCCTGTACGTCCTCGATCTGGCCGACCTGCACGTCAAGAAGCTGCTCGCCTCCGGCGGACCCAGCGGGAACCCCAAGTGGTCGCCCGACGGCAAGGAGATCGCCTACACCACCTCCAACGGCCAGCCGTTCTTCTTCTACGCCAACCGTTACGTGGCCGTGATTCCCGCCGAGGGTGGCCAACCGCGCCTGCTCACCAAGGAATTCGACGAAGACGCGAGCCTGCTCGACTGGGGGCCGGACGGCATCTATTTCTCCGCCATACAGAAGACCGCTGCCCACCTGTTCCGCATCGACCCCGCGACCCGCGCCATCCGCCGCATCAGCGGGCCCGATGCCTTTCTGGCCAGCGGCGCGTCTTTCACCAAGGACCATCGCACCCTGGCCGCCACGGGTGCCGCTCCCAATCGCTTCCCCGAGATCTTTGTCGCTTCCGCCAACGATTTCGCCCCGAAATACCTCACCGAAGTCGCCGCGCAGTACAAGGATTTCCGCCTCGCCACGCGCGAAGTGGTGCAGTGGAAATCCAAGGACGGCGCCGCCATCGAAGGCATCCTGATCAAGCCCGCCGACTACGACCCCGCGCGCAAATACCCGCTGCTGGTGGTGATCCACGGCGGACCCACCGGAGCCGATAACCCAGTGCTGTCGGCCGACCGCACTTACCCCGTCGAGCGCTTCGCCGCCAAGGGAGCGCTCATCCTCAAACCGAATTACCGCGGCTCGGCGGGTTACGGCGAGAAGTTTCGCGCGCTCAACGTGCGCAATCTCGGCCTGGGCGATTACGACGACGTGATCACCGGGGTGGATATGCTGATCGCCAGGGGCATCGTCGATAAGGACCGCGTCGGCGCCATGGGCTGGAGCCAGGGCGGCTACATCTCCGCCTTCATCACGTGTTATAGCGATCGCTTCAAAGCCGTCAGCGTGGGCGCCGGCATCTCCGACTGGATGACTTATTACGTCAATACCGACATACACCCCTTCACCCGCCAGTACCTCAAGGCGACACCCTGGGACGACCCGGAGATCTACCGCAAGACATCGCCCATCACGTATGTAAGCCGCGCGCAAACTCCGACGCTGATCCAGCATGGCGACCAGGACAAGCGCGTCCCGCCGCCCAACGCCTTCGAACTATACCAGGCGCTCCAGGACCGCAAGGTTCCAGTGAAACTGATCCTCTACAAAGGTTTCGGCCACCCCATCAACAAGCCCAAACAGCAGCGCGCGGTGATGGAACACAACTACGATTGGTTCAGCAAATATATTTGGGGCGAAGAGTAGTTGTGGGACAGACGATCCCTTTTGACGACCCTGTCAACCAGTGTGCGTAGTGTGGCGATCAAATCAACTCGAACAACAATTGCCCCGTGCTCACCGCCTCGCCGGGCTTCACCTGAATCGTCTTTAGTACCCCATCCACCGCCGGCCCAATCTGGATCTCCATTTTCATGGCCTCGATCACCAGCACCGGCTCGTTCTTGCGGATGGCCTGCCCGCTTACCGCCAGTACGGCCGTGATGCGCCCCGCGATGGGCGAGCGGCAGAACGTATCCTCCAGCAGCTTCAAGTGCGGACGCGGCCGCGTTACGCTCTCGGGAATAGTTATCTCCGCTGGCTGCCAGTTGCGATGACCGTTGTGAGCGTCCTCCAGGAACTCCACCGTCACTTCGTAGCTTTTCTTTTCGATGTCAATCCGGAGTTTCATCTGTCGTCGAGCTCCCGAGCGACCGCCGCGCGCGTCCAACGGTTCCAAAATGTGTGAATCCCGTAACTCAATGCTGCAACCTTCCGGCTCGTGGACGCTCCGGCGGGCACTTCCACAATCTGCCTGATCACGGCCCGTTCCCCCAGAGCCGCCTTTACGGCGGCAGCCAGAATCGCCTGATGGACCGCGGGTATGGGTTTTCCGCCGCTCATAACGGGATCAGTCCGTGTTTCTTCTGCGGACGCCAATCTCTCTTGCTGGAAAGCGTATCCAACGCCTCCGCCAGGTAGCCCCGCGTCTGTGCCGGTTCGATGATGTCGTCCACCAGGCGGTATCCGGCGGCGACATACGGCGTGTAAAACGTCTCCCGGTACTGCTGGATCAGTTCCTGCCGCTTCGCCTCGGGATTCTCCGCCTCCACCAGTTCGCGGTGGAACACGATCTCTACCGCCGCCTCCGCCCCCATCACCGCGATCTCCGCCGAAGGCCACGCCAGCGTGCAGTCCGCCCCCAAATCCTTGGCGCACATCGCGATGTAGCCCCCGCCGTAGGCCTTGCGCAGAATCACCGTGATCTTCGGCACCGTCGCCGCCGAATACGCGAACAGCAGTTTCGCCCCGTGACGGATGATGCCGCCGTATTCCTGATTCACGCCGGGCAGAAAACCCGGAATATCCACAAACGTTACCAGCGGAATATTGAACGCGTTGCAGAAACGCACGAACCCCGCGCCCTTGTCCGACGCGTCGATATCCAGCGCCCCCGCCAGCACCTTCGGCTGGTTGGCCACGATCCCCACCGTGGCCCCGCGAATCCGCCCGAACCCCACCACCAGGTTGCGCGCGAATTCGGCGTGCACCTCCAGAAAATCGGCGCGGTCCACGATCAGCGAAATCACGTCGCGCACGTCGTACCCGGTCTTGGCTTCCAGCGGCACCACACCGTTGAGGCGCGGTTCGTACATGCGGCTTTCATCGGGTTCCGCGTGCGGCGCGTCCTCCTTGTTGTTGGAGGGCAGAAACGAAAGCAGCCGTTTGCAGATCTCGGCCGCCTCCACATCGTTCTCCGCCACGAAGTGCACGACGCCGGACTTGTTCATCTGCGCGCGCACGCCGCCCAACTCCTGCGCCGACACCATCTCTCCCGTCACCTGTTTGATCACCGTGGGCCCGGTGATGAAGATCAGCCCGTCGCGCGTCTGGATGATGAAATCCGTCAGCGCCGGGCTGTACGCCGCGCCCCCCGCGCACGGTCCGCAAATCAAAGAGATCTGCGGCACCACGCCGGAGAGCATCACGTTCTGATGAAAAATGCGCGCATACCCCGCCAGGCTGGCCACGCCCTCCTGCACCCGCGCGCCCCCCGAATCGTTGATGAACACGAACGGCGTCCCCGTCTTCATCGACGCTTTCATCGTGTCGGCGATCTTGTTCGCATGTACCTCGCCCGCCGACCCCCCCGCCACCGTGAAATCCTGGCTCGCCAGATGCACCGGCCGCCCGCCGATCCGCCCGCGCCCCGTCACCACTCCATCGGCCGGCAGTTCCTTATCCCCCATGCCGAAGAATTTGCCGTTGTGCTTGGCGAACAGCCCCGCCTCCTGGAAGGAATCGCGGTCCAGCAAGAGCGTCACGCGCTCCCGTGCGGTGAGTTTCCCGCACTTGTGCTGTTTGGAGACGCGGTCCGGCCCGCCCCCCAGTTTCAGGCGGTCCCGGATATGCCCGAGCTCCGCAGTCTTGTCCGTGGTCATTGATTGTGTTCCCTCGCGGGAAGCTTCTTGGTATTTAAATACCAGTATATCCGAATACCTCATTTCGGTGGGTGACATGACCGTCATTGCCCACACGAGGTTTTCTTTGCGAGCTTCGCGCCTTTGGTACACCAGGTTAAGCCTGGCTGATCTTGTGAAATGAAAGGAATTCACCATGTAAATTGCTCGTTCGTACATGTAGCGGAACCGGAGCGA
>JADGNS010000314.1 GCA_017883355.1 Candidatus Solibacter sp. | reverse complement strand
TGCCGAGACAGCCCTCTTGCATCTGCGAAGCCATACGACGCGGCGTAAACCGGCGCACACCAACTCCTGGATAGGGGCCGTGAAACCGTCATCTCGGAAAGTGGCCAAGGCACGGGCCAGTCCGTGTAGGAAATCGACGACGAGCGAGACCCTCTGGGCGTATGACGCGCCACTCGGACATTGGGCTGGAATTCCTGCACAGACGGTGTTGTTGGCCCGAAGTCATCTGTGAAGTTAGCCGGATTTCCCACGGAGTACTTCTCAGGGCAGCGCCCTGTTAGCCGGCCGATTCACGTCGCTGGAGCCACCGACGAAGAGACTCCTGCGTCTCACCAGATCTGCGACCCGCCAGGAGACTTTCCACGCTGATATCTTCATCCAGATCCGGCCAGTGGATCCCCTCGCCACCGGCAATGAGACGCCGGTTGGCGCGTTCCGCCGGTGTCCCGTGCGCCAAACGCGGGAACCAGGCGAGTGGCACCGTGATCGTCCGGCCATCCGCAAGTTCCGCGACCAGAGCATCATCGCTTACACTTACGCTCTGGGCTAGCGCGTCCCTGAGTTCAGCTCCCGAAGTACTCATGCCATGACCTCAACAACAAAGCCGCGTTTTCCGCGACCAGTTTTTCGATGCTTCCAATCTCCGCCCGGCCGAAGCCGCGGCTCTTCTCCAAGCGGACCGGTTCCAGCCAAATCTTCGCCTTTCCCTCTTCCCGCTCAACATGCACGTGGGGAGGCTCATCTCGATCCGCCGAGTAAAAGAATAATCGGTATGGCCCCGCGCGAAGAACGGTTGGCAACGTATTCCCAGTGTACACGGCCAGCGTGACTCGGAAGTACTGGTCGAGATGGACTAGCCTACTTCCCGCTCCAGCACGGCGCGCGCTTGCCGAGGAAGGCTCCGATGCCTTCCTGCGCGTCGGCGGCCAACGCGTTCATCGACATCACCTCCTTGGCGTAGGCGTAGGCTTTCGGCTGATCGAGATCGATCTGCGTATAGAAGGCCTGCTTGCCGATGGCGACCACCAGCGAACTGGCGGCGGCCACCTTTTCCGCCAGGCGGCGGGTGGCGGACTGCAACTCGGCGGCGGGGACGGCCAGGTTGATCAGGCCCCACTCGGCGGCGGTGCGGGCCGGCACCATCTCGCCGGTGAGCAGCATTTGGAGGGCGCGTTTGCGGCCGATGGCGCGGGTGAGAGCGACCATCGGCGTGGTGCAGAAGAGGCCGATCTTCACGCCGGGGGTGGCGAAGGCGGCATCGTCACTGGCGATGGCGAGATCGCAGGTGGCCACCAGTTGGCACCCCGCCGCGGTGGCGACGCCTTGCACCTCGGCGATCACCGGCTGCGGAATCCCTTGCAGCGTCTGCATGAGACGCGTGCAGACGTCGAAGATGCGGCGGTATTCATTGATGTCGCGGCCCGCCATCTCGCCGAGATCGTGGCCACTGCAAAAGACTTTGCCGGCCGCGGCGAGGATGACGGCGCGGATCTGGGAGTTGCGGCCGATTTCCTCGAGCGCGGCGAGCAGATCGAGCATCAGTTCGAGCGAGAGCGCGTTGCGCCGCTCGGGGCGGTTCAGGGTGACGATGGCGATGGTGTCTTCGTGCGTGATTTGGATATTCATGCGTTTTCCCTGGCCTTGGCGCGCAGTTCGTTCTTGCGGATCTTGCCGGTGGCGGTGCGCGGCAGCGGGCCGAACTCGACGTGCTTGGGACACTTGAAGTGCGCCATGCGCTGGCGGCACCAGGCGATCAACTCCTCGGCGGTGGCGGTGTGATTGGGCTTGAGGCCGATGAAAGCTTTCGGCACTTCTCCCCATTTCTCGTCGGGGACGGCGACGATGGCGACTTCGGCGACGGCGGGGTGATCGGCTAGCGCCTTCTCTACTTCGATGGAGGAGATGTTCTCGCCGCCGGAGATGACGATATCCTTCATGCGGTCGCGCAGTTCGATGTAGCCATCGGGGTGGACGACGGCGAGATCGCCGGAGTGGAACCAGCCGCCCTGAAAGGCGTCGGCGGTGGCTTTGGGATTGTCGTAGTAACCGAGCATGACGTTGTTGCCGCGCATGAGGACTTCGCCCATGGTCTGGCCATCGGCGGGGACGTCGTTGCCGTAGTGGTCGGTGACGCGCAGGTCCATGCCGGCCACGATGTAGGGTACGCCCTGGCGCGCTTTGAGGAGAGCGCGCTCGGGCGCGGGCAGTTGGTCCCAGGCCGGCTTCCAGGCGCAGACGGTATGCGGACCGTAGGTTTCGGTGAGGCCGTAGGCGTGAGCGATCTCGGCGCCGGTTTCTTCGGCGGCGCGGATGACGGCGGGTGGCGGGGGCGCTCCGGCGGTCACGATGCGCAGGGGGCGGCGGAACTTCACGCCGTTGGCGGCGCAATATTGGGCGAGCGAACTGACCACCACGGGCGCTCCGCAGAGGTGGGTGACCGATTCGGTTTCGATGAGGCGCACGACTTCCCGCGGGTCGGGTTGGCGCAGGCAGATGTGACAGCCGCCGGCGGCGGTGACGGCCCAGGTAAAACACCAGCCGTTGCAGTGGAACATCGGGAGCGTCCAAAGGTACACGCTGCGCTGGGTCAGCCCGTGCTCGACGATTTCTCCGATGGCATTGGTCCAGGCGCCGCGGTGGGTGAACATGACGCCTTTGGGAAAGCCTGTGGTGCCGGAGGTGTAGTTGATGGCGATGCAGGCGTTTTCGTCGGTGACCGGAGAGGGGGCGGGGAGCGGTCCTGCATTGCTCAGGAAGCTCTCGTAATCTTCGATCACGTGGGGCACGGAGAAAAGTTGGCAGGCGGACCCAGAGGGTACCCCGCCTGCCCCACCCAGTTTGAGTTGGGGATCCACCAGGAGGACTTTGGCGCCGCAGTGGCGGAGGATCCACTCCAGTTCGGCGGGGGCTAGTCTGGTGTTCAGCATCACCAGCACGGCGCCGATCCGCATGGGGGCGAAGTGGGCCTCCAGCGCCATGGCGCCGTTGGGAGCGAGGACGGCCACGCGATCGCCGGGTTGCACACCAAGCCCCAGTAGAGCGGCGGCCTGGCGTTCCACGCGGGCGCCGAATTCGGCGTAGGTGAAGCGGCGGTCGCCCTCGACGACGGCGGTGAGGTCGCGCCAGGCGTGGACGCTGCGCGCCAGGAAATCGAGCGGAGTGAGTGGAGAGATCATCGTTGGCCTTCAAATCGTATACCACTAAGGGGATATACGTAAACAGAGCCTCAGGTATTTAAACTTACTGTAGTAGTACCGCAGGCCCTTTTCAGCCGGAGTCCGGAGGTTTACAATCACCCTGGATGAGACTACGTTGGGGGCTCTATCTCGCGATTCTGGCGGCGCCGGTAGTGGGCGCGGGCACCATCGACGTATCGGCAGAGGCCAGCGCTGTAGTACACACCGGAGACACGCTGGTTTTTCAATTGCTGACCCGGAATTTCGGCGTGAACGCCGCTGGTTTGGGCTTGCCGCGATATCCGACGGGTGTGAACTTCGACTGGATATCGGCTCCGCTGAGTGTGACGGGAGGGTTTGACGCCACGCTGGAATCGGCGGACCGGGCCGTGTCGGTAGAATTCGACAGCCTGAGCTTCGGCCCGGGCTATATCCAGGGCAGTGAGTATACGGGAGCGGTTTCGACGATACAGGGCTACCTGCAACTATCCCCGGCGCTTTCGGAAGCGCTCTTTGGCGCCGGGTCCGCCGTCATCGCTTTGCGCAACGAAGGGCCGGATGTCACGGTAGGCTTAGCGCCCTACGTGCTGCGGCAGGACCTCTACGCCAGCCTGTCGAGCGGACCGCTCAGCGTCGGGCCGCTGCCCGGCGCGGTGGAGCTGGAAAGCCAGGAAGGTCGGACGAGATCCCTGGGTTTGGAGGGGCCGGTGCGGTTGGCTCCCGATTCGGCGGTGCCGGAGCCCCAGTCGGGGGTGTTGTTTTTGGGCGGAGGAGTACTCTTGTGCGCGCTCTCAGCGGTTCTGGCGCGCATTTCCCGTCGGCGAAGGTAGGGGCGCTACCGCACGATTAATCAACCATTTGCATCCGCTAATCCACTCTGATACTATCTATATGGCAGATCGGAATCCTCCCCTTGAACCGCCGCAAATCCACAACGGAGTAACATAATCAACTGAATGAGCTTCACCGTATTTCTTGGTAATCTCCCTACCTGGGTCACCGCCGATGATATTAAGCAATGGCTGGCCGCCGAAGATCTCGTGGCCGATGCCGTCAAAGTGATCCGCAACCACGAAACGCAGGAATCCAAAGGCTTCGCCTTTGTCGAAGCGCCGACTAACGACGAGATGCAATCGATCATTCGCCGTTTTGACCGCGCTCCCCTGGAAGACCGGTTGCTACGCGCCAACCCCGCGCAGCCGCCGAAAGGCAAGGATGCTCCCCGTGGAGTGGCGGCGCCGCCGTCGCCACAGGCCGCCGCAGCACCCAATGCCATCCGAACCGAACAACGTCCCGACCGCAAGAAGCGCGGTGGACGAAATCGCGAGCAGTCGCCCCGCAGTGCGTTTGCTACCGAGCTGGCGAAGGTCCTGTAAACTAGACCTCGCCTGCCCGGGTGGCGCAAGCCACCCCTGGTCCGCAGTCCACACCTGTGAACGCAAGTCACAACCGCCTTTCTCTCATCTCTCCTATTTTCAATCTGTTGCAATTGGCCTCATGCGTGCGATTGGGCACAGCATGAGATACTCCTGGCTGGGCTGTCTATTGCTGAGCAGCCTGCTCTTCGCCGGAACGCAAGACTCCGATCTGAATGTGAACAAGCGCTACACGGTGGATACCGTAATCGTGGCTGGAAAGGGCTGGAAGACCAACGTAGCCGATCAGCAGAGTGACCGGATCAGTACCGGCCTGCGCAAGGACCTGGTAGCGCTGATCGGGCAGAAGCTGAATCCCGGCATTCTGGATGGCCTCGGGGCGCGGCTCAAGAAGGAACTCTCGGCAACCGAGGTGAGCCACCACGTGCTGCGCGGCGATACGCCGGATCATGTCCGCGTGGAATTCGAGGTCAAGCCGCCGCACTACGGCGTCGACGCCACGGTCACCAAGTTCCTCTACGATTCCAAGCAGGGATGGAGCGGGGCCGGCTCGGTGGGGTTCACCGTGCAGCAGAATACGTTCGGCTTCGGCCTGGCGAGTGACGGCGACACGCTCAACGAGCGGTTCGCGGGAATTTCCGCGCGCTACGAAAACAAGCACCTGGGGAGCGATCGCGTGGGCCTGCGATTCCAGTTCGAGAGCTATCACGAGCAGTGGAACCGCAATACCCTGGACGCGCTGGCGGCGCAACCCAACCAGACTTCGGATGCCTACCGCACGCGGCAGAATTTCCAGCCCACCGCCACCATCAGCCTGGCCAAGCCCTTGACGCTGGAGATCGGGGTGGGTTTTCAACGCTTTCAGAACCAGTTTCCGGCCGCCCATACCGAGGCCGCCAACGCCCTGATCACTACTCTGCGCTATCACCGGCGGCTGCCGGATTCGGAATACCAGCAAGACGTGGATGCGGACTATACCCTGCGCGCGGCCACCAAACTCCTGGACAGCGACTTCGTGTATACCTCGCACCTGGTGGGACTTCACTACCGGGTGGCGCACGGCAAGCACCAGTTGATGGAACAGGTTGTGGGCGGGAGCGTCAGCGGCCGAGCGCCCCTGGCGGACCGCTTCGTGGCGGGTAACAGCTATTACCTCCGCGGCTGGAACAAGTACGATATCGACCCAATTGGGGGAAACCGTCTGGTCCACAACACCGTCGAGTATCGGTATGGGCCCTTCCAGGCGTTTTACGATGCGGGCGCCGTCTGGGATAGCGGCCAGCCGGCCACGCCGCGGCACTCGCTTGGCGTGGGCTTCAAGGAATCGATTTTTTCGCTCGCCGTAGCGTTCCCGATCAGGTCCGGACACGTCGAACCGGTCATTATGTTGGGCATGATTTATTGATGAAAACCCGCTCGCGGGAGACAAGGATCAGCCGCAGGAGCTGGCTTCTGGCCGGCCTTACGGTCCCTCTGTTCTCCGCGCGCGCGGCCGATTCGATGAAGGTGACGCACGACGGCGACAACCTGCACGTCGCCGCCCCCACCCTGCACTTCCTCGCCGGAAAGCCGTTGGAACGCCTGAAATACGGCGACGTGGTGGCTTACGTGGCACAACTCGAATTGCTCAACGAATCGCGTACGGCGGTAGTGCGGCCGCAGAAGGGCCGCTTCGTGGTGAGCTATGCTCTTTGGGAGGAGAAGTTCTCCGTGACCCAACTAGGAAGCACGCCGGGGAGCGCGCCGCGCACCGTCGAAGGACTCTCCATGGCGGCCGCCGAGACCTGGTGTTTCGACAACCTGACG
>JADGNS010000313.1 GCA_017883355.1 Candidatus Solibacter sp. | reverse complement strand
GCGCCAGACTGGACGCCTGAAAAATCCCGGGGTGCGAACTGTGTGCCGCGAACACGCCGGAGAAGGCGAAGAAGACGCCGGCGAATACCGCCGCCGCGCGGCTGCGCAGCAGGTCGCGCCCCAGCAGGTAGCCGCCGATCGCCGCCAGCAGGCAATGCAGCGCGAGCTGCCACTGGATGGCGCGCGGTGTGATGCCCGCCAGGAAAAACGGCCAGTTCAGCGGGTACCAGGCGCCCACTTGCGGGTCCGCCAGGAACGGCATGCCGGAATACACGTACGGCGTCCAGTGGGGCAATCTGCCCGCGTGCAGCATCTCCGAGAGGTGGTTCTGCGCGCTGTATTGCACGTCCACCGCGTCCCACTGTATGGAGGCGTTGGGCGAGAAAAGCGGCTTGAAGTAGAACAGCAGAACGGCGGCTGCCAGGCCGAGGAAAATGGTGCGGGGGGCAGCTAGCCAGTCCCAGGTGTCGGATGCGGGCGGGCCGGACGGCGCCGGGGCCTTCCGCTCGCGCTTCTTGGAAGCCATTGCAGGCTTATTTTACTGTTTTTCCTTGTCCTTCGTGGGTGAGCCGAACGTAATCGTCGATTCCCCGGTGTACTTGTGATAGTTGCGGAAATCGATCACGTTGCGCGAGCAGAAGGCCGTGCCGCGCTGGCAGCTCAAGGTCTCCGCGTGCACGGGCAGCAGATACTGCTTGGCATCGCCCAGCCGGATGTACTGATAGTCCGTGGCCGATTCCACGTGGTCCAACGGAAATTCGCCGGGGAAGCCCTTGGCTTCCATCTCAATGCGCAGCACGCGCGAGGTCGCCGGGTCGATCCACACGGAACCCACGTAGGCCGGATCGTATTTCTGCGAGCCCGAGTGGATGCTCCAATGCGAACCCTCGCGGGTGACTTCGAAATCGTACATCTTGGCCATGATGCCGCCGGCGCGCGAATCGCGGCGGTAGTGGAAGGTGGCCCCCGTGGCCGGGGAGAAAAGGTCCACCAGCACGGTGCCGAATTCGCCGGTGCTCCAGGCGCCGCCGGTCTCTTCGATCTTCTTCACGGTCTTCTTTCCGTTGATCTGGATGTTGCGGTAGTCCTCGCGCCCGTCGGTGTACAGCACTTCCATCGAGACCACGTCGATGGGTTGAAAATTCGCCGGTGTGCTCTCGCTCTGCGAGCGCGTGACCAGCTCGGTGCAGACGTAACTGGGCAGGGTTTCGGTGAACTCCATGGCGGCGTCGGCCGCGCGGCGGATCAACGGCTCATCCTTGCGCTGCACGATGCGCACCGTGTCCTCGTCTCCATCGCCGCGGATGACAGAGGGGCGCGAGCCGTCCGTGACCCGCTCGACGCCACGCTCCGGGGCTGCGGGGATGCGGTCTGGCGCCGTCTGTTCCGGCATATCCGGCGCCTTCTGCCTCGAAGCGTCGGCCACTCCACCGCGTTTCAGCTTGGGCGGGCCGGGGTCATCGGCGGATGGGCTGATCGGGGCCTCGGCCGCGGCCGCGGTAGGGCGCTGCAGCCTCGGCGGGCCATCGTCGGTATTGCTGCCGGCCGGCGGCGCGGCCTTGCCGGTAGAGTGCTCGGACCCCGTCTTTGCGTCCTTGGGGTCGTCCTTCCACGTGTCCACCACACCGTCATCGTTCTTGGACGACGTGCTGGGGGCTCCGCCCGCCTTCTCCCAGTACACGCTGACCGCCGTCATGGTGGTCCCGCCCGGGTCCGACTGGGCCTCCACCGATACCTGGTCGCCCAGGTTGAATTTGGGTGATTTCACCTCGTCGCCGAATTTGAAGAACTTGGTCTTGTCGTTGCGCCTGAAGTCCATCACGCGCTTGTCGCCGAGTTCCACGCTGATGGCCTTTTCGTCAAACACCTTCAGGTTGCCGCGGAAGTTGGGCAGTGGGCCGTTCTGGTTGGGCGCGGGGGTCTTGGTCCTGCTGGTACGGCCGGGGACCGGGATGCCCGGAACGGGACTTCGGCCCGGGTAGGGCGACTGGCCCCCCGGATAGCCGCCGCCTGGGTAGCCACCTCCGGGGTAGCCGCCTCCGGGGTAGACCTGCGCCATGGCGGCGGACACAACGAATAGCAAAATTCCGGTTCTCACGCTGGATGGTAAGATGCGCGGGGGGAGTCCCGGGTTACGTTCCATTAATCTCGGCATGGGCCCCTACTTTCCTCTCCGGCCGGCTGATGGGTGGAGAGTGATGCTACTTACATGTTAAGCTCAACCTCGGCTAAATTAAAGAGTGGAGATGTTTTGAGCCCCCGTAGCCTTTTGCTCATCGATGCCGATCCCTCCGTCCAGGGATACCTGTCCGGTCTATTGCGCGGCGACGACCGCGAGATCCAGCAGGTGGCGGGAAGCAAGGAAGCGCTCGACCTGCTGCGCACCGGCCCCATCGATCTGGTGCTGGCCGGGCAGGGGAACAACGGCTTCGACGGCCTGGCGCTGTTGCGGCGTGTACGTTCCATCCGCCCGGCAACCAAGGTCATCCTGACCGGAGAAAGCGACCCGCAGCGCATTCTGGCGGCCATCCGGCAGCGCGCTTTCGGCTATCTCCACCGGCCGCTGGCCCCCGGTCCGCTGGGTGAGATGGTTCAGCAGGCGCTCGATTGCGACACCTGGCAGGACGATATCCGGGTGGTTTCCGCCCGCCCCGAATGGATCACGCTGGATGTGCGCTGCAAGATCGATGCCGCCGACCGCACCACGCATTTCCTGCGCGAGATCACGGCCCACCACCTGTCGGCCCCGGCCGGAGAAGATGTGGCCTCCGCCTTCCGCGAACTGCTGATGAACGCCATCGAACATGGCGGCAAGAACGACCCGAACAAGCGGGTGCGCACTTCCATCCTGCACACCGCGCGGTCCATCATCGTGCACATTCACGACCCCGGCACCGGCTTCTCCCTGGACTTCCTGCCGCACGCCGCCATCTCCAACCCGGCGGACTCCCCGATCCGCCACGTCGAAGTGCGCGCCGAGGAAGGCCGGCGCCCCGGCGGCTTCGGCATTCTGCTCACCAAGAATCTGGTGGACGAACTGCTCTACAACGAGCGCGGCAACGCCGTGCTTTTCGTCAAATACCTATAGCGAGGGCCAATGGAAGACCGCTCCCTGACGGTCGCGGCTCCGATCAGAGCCACGACCGTAAGGGAGTGGTTTCCTGCAAAAGAAAAACACTACGCGGTCAGAGCCCTAGCCCTTCAGCTTGTAGATCCGGTGGGCATTTTCCCACGTCATCTTTCGAAAGGCGGCCGGTGAAGCCGTCTTCTTCAGCAGCGCCAGAGTCTCCCGGGCGACGCACTTCCCCGCCATGCGGCTGGCGGTGGGATTTCCCGCCTGCGAGACGCCGCCGCCGTGGCCATCGGTGCAGCCGCAGTCGCTGCCGAAGATCAACTTGTCCTGGTGCCGAGACAGGAAATCGGCGGTGAACTCCGGGTCGCGGGAGAGCGCGTTGTTGCCGGAGTTGGCGGACAAATCGCCGTACAGATTGGGATAGCCGGCCAGCAGCTTGTCGGTCACTCCTCCACGTTTGATGGGTCCGGTGGGATACGCGGCTTCATTGGCATAGTCGGCGCTCACGTTTGCCCAGAAGGCGTCGGCGTGCCCGATGAAGCGTGTCTTTGGATAGGCCTTGAGGATGGCCTCGAAGTTTTTGAATCCCGTGCTGAATACGCCCTCGGTCGGCGTGTGCGGGACTTCCTGGAAATGGATCAGTATGGGAATGTTCAGATCGGCGGCGAGCGCATACATCCGGCGCAGTTCCGGCCCGGCAGCCTCTACGTGAAACTTGATCTCCCCCAGGCCCACGGCGCCGCTCTTCACCGCGGCCGTGAGAATGTCCGTGGCGTCCGGCCTGGTGATATCGGCGCTGGCGAACCAGGCCAGAAATCTTCCCGGGGATTTCGTCTCCAGCGCTTGCATCTGGTCCGCCGCGTTGCCGCGCGCCAGGGCGACGGCGTTCGAAATGCCGGCGCCGTCCAGGTGTGCGAGATTGGCTTCCGGGGACGGACGCAGGTGGTGGTGGCAATCGACGATGGATTCGGCCTGCGCGTAGTCCACCGCGGACGCCGCGAGCAGGCCCCCCATGGTTTGTGAGAACTGCCGTCGAGTGATCATAGTCAAACAGCCTATCACGGGAAAAGTGAGCCTGTGGGATCATGAAAGTTCCAGAGGACCATGGCTGAACTCAAGGCACTGCCCACCGCGGTACTTATTCATGTCGCCAAGCTGCTGCACGTCCCGCTGAAAGGGATGTTGGCCGTCATCGAACTGCTCGACGAGGGCGCTACCGTGCCCTTCATTGCGCGCTACCGCAAGGAGGTGACGGGCAATCTGGACGAGGTCCAGATCCGCGACATACAGGAGAAGCTGGAGTACTTCAGGGAACTGGAGGATCGGCGCGAAACCGTGCTCGAGTCGATTCAGGATCAGGGCAAGCTCACGCCGGAACTCAAGGCGAAGATCGAGGCCACGCTCGAAAAGACGGAACTGGAAGATCTCTACCTGCCGTACAAGCCGAAGCGCCGCACCAAGGCGTCCATGGCGCGCGACAAGGGGCTGGAGCCGCTCGCACTGTACCTGTGGGAACAGAACGACGTCACGCCGTTGGCGCAGGTCGCGGCACAGTTCGGCATGCCGGCGGAAGAGGCGCTCGAAGGCGCGCGCCACATCGTGGCCGAGATGATCAGCGAGAACGCCGAGTTCCGCAAGGCGGTGCGCGCCATGATGATGGCCGAGGGCCGCGTCACCAGCCGCGCCATCGAAGGAGTGGCGGATCCCGAAGGCAAGTTCAAGATGTACGCCAGCTACAGCGAGCCGGCATCGAAGATCCCGTCGCATCGCATGCTGGCCATACGGCGCGGCGCCAAGGAAGGCGTGCTCACCTTCGAGATCGAGTTGGAGCCACAACAGCCGCAAGCCTGGCTGCGCGCGCGGGTGGTGCGCAAGCCCGGCGATTGGGCGCCGCATCTGGAACGGGCAATCGAGGATTCCTACGACCGGCTGCTGAATCCCTCGATACAGACCGAGGTGCGCCTGGAGTTGAAGGATCGCTCCGACGAAGAGGCCATCAAGGTCTTCCGCGAGAACCTGGAGAATCTGCTGCTCTCGCCGCCTGCCGGCCGGATGACGGTGCTGGCGATCGACCCGGGCATCCGCACCGGCTGCAAACTCGCCGTGGTGGACGATACCGGCAAGTTCCTGGAAGACGCCGTCATTTATCCCTTCCAGCCGCGGAACGATCTGGCGGGATCGGTGAAGACGCTGGCCTCGTTGATTGCGCGCCACAACGTGCAGGCGATCGCCATCGGCAACGGCACGGCGTCGAGGGAATCGGCGGCCTTCGTGCAGGATTTCCTGCGCCAGGCCAACCTGACGAAGATCTTCAGCGTGACGGTGAGCGAATCGGGCGCGAGTGTCTACTCGGCCTCGGAGATGGCGCGGCAGGAGTTCCCGGATCTCGACCTCACGGTGCGCGGCGCCATTTCGATCGCACGCCGCTTGCAGGATCCGCTGGCGGAACTGGTGAAGGTGGACCCCAAGGCGATCGGCGTGGGACAGTACCAGCACGACGTGGATCAGCGGCGCTTGAAGCAGAGTCTGGAAGCCACCGTGGAAAGCTGCGTGAACCGCGTGGGCGTGGATCTGAATACCGCGTCGTGGGCGCTATTGCGGCACGTAGCGGGAATCACGGAGCGCACGGCGCTGAAGATCATGGAGTATCGCAACGAGCACGGGCGTTTCCGCTCGCGCATGGACCTGATGGCGGTGCCGGGCTTTGGGCCGAAGACGTTCGAACAGGCGGCGGGCTTCCTGCGCATTCGCGGCGGCAGCAACCCGCTGGACATGACGGCGGTGCATCCCGAATCGTACACGGTGGCGGAGAAGATCGCGGCATCGTTGGGGACTACCGTTGCGGAACTGATCGCCCGGCCGGAGTTGATCGAGAAGGTCAAGCTGGAAGGCTTCGCCACGGAGACGGTGGGCATGTACACGCTGGGCGACATCCGCGAGGAGTTGCGCAAGCCGGGGCGCGACCCGCGCGAGAAGTTCGTGGCGGCGAAGTGGCGCGACGACGTTCAGGAGATCGCCGACCTGAAGCCCGGCATGACGCTAGAGGGCGTGGTCACGAATGTGACGCGCTTCGGCGCGTTCGTGGACGTGGGCGTACACCAGGACGGTCTGGTACACATGAGCGAACTGGCCAACCGCTACGTCAAGGACGCGAGCGAAGTGGTGAAAGTGGGACAGATCGTCAAAGTGCAGGTGTTGAATGCCGACCCCAAGGCGAAGCGGATCGCGCTTTCCATGAAGGCGCTGGACGCGGCGCCGCCGGAGCCGAAGCGCAAGAACTTCCAGGCGC
>JADGNS010000312.1 GCA_017883355.1 Candidatus Solibacter sp. | reverse complement strand
AGTACACCATCGTGGGCATCATGCCCCGGGATTTCGCCTTCCGTATGCGCGAGATGGATCTTTGGATCCCTATCCATTTCCCGCCGTCGGACCTGGTCAACCACGGTTCCCATTTCCTTAACGTGGTGGCCAGGCTAAGACAGGCTAAGACCCGGCGTCTCCCTGGCACAGGCGGGCGAGAACATGAGCGCCATCGCGCGCCAATTGGAAGCGGAACATCCCGACAACAATACCAAACTGGGCGCCGTGGTAGTTCCGATGCGTGAGGAAGCGGTCGGCAACACGCGCATCGAACTCCTGGTGCTGATGGGGGCGGCGGGATGCGTCCTGCTGATCGCCTGTGCGAATCTGGCCGGACTGCTGCTGGCGCGCGGCCTCGGGCGGCGGCGCGAGATGGCGGTGCGCTCCGCGCTTGGCGCCAGCCGCGCACGGCTGGTCACGCAGATGATCGCCGAAGGCGCACTGATCGCGCTGGCCGGCGGATTGCTTGGCGTGCTGCTCGCCCCGGTGGGCATCAAGGTCCTCGCCGCGCTCGTGCCCACTGCCCTGCCGGCCACCGCGGTTCCCGCCATAGACGCGCGCGTCCTTGGGTTTGCCCTTCTGCTATCCGTACTCACCGGCGTGGGGTTCAGCATCGTGCCGGCCTGGCAGGCGTCGCGCGTCTCGATGAATGACGCGCTCAAGCAGGGAGGCCGCGGTGGCATCGGCGGTGCGGCGGCCGGAACGCGCGACGCGCTCGTCGTCCTGGAAGTTGCCGCCGCACTGGTGCTGATGGTGGGCGCCGGCCTGATGCTGCAGACCGTCGCTCGCCTGCACGCCATCGATATCGGCTTTCGTCCCGGCAATCTGCTCACCCTGCGCACCACCTTGCCGCGCACCAAGTATCAAGACCCGGAGAAACGAATCGCCTTCTATCATCGCGTGGTGCAGGCGGTGCGCGCGCTGCCCGGCGTGGAGAACGCGGGCTACGGGTCGGTGCTCCCGTTCCGCAGCCAGGGCAACACGCAAAGCTACCGCGTGGAAGGCCGCGAAACCGTCCCCCGAGCCACGTTCGCGACGGACGCACTGCTCCGCGTGTGCAGCGGCGATTATCTGCAGACCCTGGGCGTGCGACTGCTGGAAGGCCGCCTGCTGCAAGCGAGCGACACGGATTTGACGACACCGGTCGTGGTGATCAACGAAACCCTGGCGCGGGTCTACTTCCCCAAGGAAAGCCCGCTGGGGCACCGGCTTGCCATGTCGGCGCGCCAGCCCGTATGGCGCACCATTGTCGGCGTGGTGCACGACGTTCACGAACGCGGTTACGAACTGGCCATGAAGCCTGGCGTCTACATCCCCTTCGAACAGTTCAAAGACACCTGGGCGCTGCCCGAAAGCCTCGCGGTGCGCACCACCAGCGACGCCGCGAGCCTGACCTCCGCCGTGCGCCGCGTCATCGCGGAAGCGGACGCCGAGCAGCCCGTGGCGGCAGTCGCCACGATGGACGAGATCGTCGCACTGGACGTGGCCGACCGCCGCCAGCAAATGACCCTGCTCACGGCCTTCGCCGCGCTGGCGCTGCTATTGGCATCGCTGGGACTCTACGGCCTGCTGGCCTACACCGTGACGCAGCGCAGCCGCGAAATCGGCCTGCGCATGGCGCTGGGCGCGAGTGCCGGACGCGTGGTGGCGATGGTAGTGCTCCGCGGCGTTTTGCTCTCCACCGCGGGCCTGGTGCTCGGACTCTCCGCCGCGTGGCTGCTGGCCGGCGCGATGAGCAAGATCCTCTACGGCGTCGCGGCCACCGACCCCGGCACTTACGCCGCTGTCGCGCTGCTATTGTGCGCCATCGCCGGCGCCGCCAGTTGGATCCCCGCCCGCCGCGCCGTGCGCATCGACCCGATTGTGGTGCTGCGGGAAGAGTGACACCCCAGGCCGCGACCCTGTAATATAGCTCGTATGAAAAAAGCCGCGATAGGCAGCACCGCTCCCAAGGACGTGGACGAATACCTCGCGGGCGTCCCGGAGCCCGCCCGCACGACTTTGAACAAGATCCGCGCGACGATTCGATCGGTGGTGCCGCCGGAGGCCACGGAAGGCATCAGCTATGGAATGCCGGCGTTCAAGTACAAAGGACCGCTGATGGGTTACGCCGCGTTTGCCAGGCATTGCAGCTTGTTCCCGATGAGCGGCTCGGTGATCGAGGCATTCCAGGACGATCTGAAGGGTTACCACACCTCCAAGGGCACCATCCAATTCGCTATGGATAAGCCTCTGCCGGCCGCTCTGGTGAAAAAGCTGGTGAAGGCGCGGATCGCGCAAAACGAACTCAAGAAGCAGCGTTGACCGCGAGTGTGGTGCGGCGACGGCACCCAGCCAGCACGCACCCGGTCAGCGAATCCAACTTATCCGCGTTCATCGGCGTTCATCGGCGGCTAAAACCGATGTGCCGTCTAACGCGACAGCTCTCAAGAGAATACCTTAGCCGCCGATGAACGCCGATGAACGCCGATTTTGGCCGTAACTGCCGGATTCGACCTGTCCAGTCAATCGGTGGACGCTGCGCTACCGTCCCATCCAGCCGCCGTCCACGGTGAGCACGGTGCCGCTCACGTAGTCCGACGCCGCCGATGCCAGGAATACGGCCGCGCCCGCGAAGTCTTCGGCGTCGCCCCAGTGCCCGGCCGGAATGCGCGCCAGAATCGCCGCGTTGCGGACCGGGTCGGCGCGCAATGCCGTCGTGTTGTCGGTGGCGATGTACCCGGGCGCGATGGCGTTCACCTGCACGTTGCGGCCGGCCCACTCGTTGGCCAGCGCCTTGGTCAACTGCGCCACTCCGCCCTTCGCGGCGGCGTATCCGGGCACCGTGATGCCGCCCTGGAAGCTCAACAGCGATGCCGTGAAGACGATCTTCCCCGCCCCGCGTTCCAGCATGCCGCGGCCGAATTCGCGGGCCAGCACGAATTGCGCGGTCAAATCGACCTCGAGGATCTTGTCCCAATATTCGTCGGGATGCTCGGCGGCCGGCTTGCGCAGAATCATGCCGCCGTTATTGATCAGGATATCCACCGGAGGACACTCGGCCTTGACCTTTTCGATGAACGCGTAGACCGCCGGGCGATCCGCCAGATCGCAGGCGTAGGTCCAGCACTTGCGGCCGCGCGCCGCCACCTCCCGCGCCACCGCGCTGCCTTCGGCTTCCATGGCGGCACTGGTGGCCACGATGTCCGCGCCTGCTTCCGCCAGGCCCACTGCCATCGCCATGCCGATGCCGCGGCGGGCGCCGGTGACGAGAGCGGTCTTGCCGCTTAGATTGAATTTGTCGAGTATAGTCACAGAATTAGTCCGTACAACTTACCAGAATTTTCATGCAATCGCCGCCGCCTTCCATGCGGTGCATGGCTTCTTCCAGACGGGCCAGCGGCAGCACATCGGTAATCAGTTTGGCGAGCGGCAGCCGGCCCGCCGCCGCCAGTCCGATCGCCATTTCGAAATCTTCCGCCTCATACACGCGCGCGCCGGAGAGCTTCAGTTCGCGCCAGAAGAAGCGGAACAGGTCCACCTTGGGAGCCTCGCCGTAGATGGCCACCACCACGATGCGGCCGCGCGTCCGCGGCAGTTTCGTCATGGTGTCGGCGCCCGCCTGCGATCCGGAAACTTCGAACACCACATCCGCGCCCGCGCCGCCGGTCCGCTCATTGACCAGCGCGGGCAGATCGGTCTCCAGGGGATTCACCGCGTCGATGCCCAGATCGCGCGCCAGTTGCAGGCGGAACGCGTTGACCTCCGCCAGGAGCACCCGCGCGCCCCGCGCCCGCGCCACCAAGGCCACCAGAATGCCGATGGGGCCGCCGCCGATCACGGCCGCGAACTCCCCTTCCTTCAGTTCGCTCATGCGCACATCGTGGCAGGCCACCGCCACCGGTTCCACCATCGCGCCCTCGCGCAGGTCGAGCGTTTCCGGCAGCCGGTGAAGCGTGTGCGCCGGCACCGTCCACATGCCTTGCAGGGCGCCGGGCGTATCGATCCCAATGAATTTCAGGTTGTGGCAGATATGGCTGTGGCCCGCCAGACAGGCCGGGCAGCGGCCGCAGGGGTCCAGCGGACGCACGGTCACGCGGTCGCCCGTGCGCCAACCCGCGACCCCGCTGCCCACCGCCGCGATGGTCCCCGCCATTTCATGGCCCATGACGTGCGGCAGCGTCAAACGGTGCGCCATGGCGCCGTGAAACAGGTGGAGATCGGTGCCGCAAATGCCGCAGTAGGCAACGCGAAGCTGTACCTGCCCGGCGCCCGGCTCCACAACCACGCTCTGGCCCACGCGCAACGTCCGATTGCCTTCAAAAAAAACCGCCTGCATAGCGACCCCTTCTATTTTGCGAGGCGCACGCACAGCGCCATGTAGAGAACCGTGCTCACCGCAATCACCGCGCCGTGGGGAAGCCCCAGCGCTTTTTTGTTCTTCACGTCGAGTTCTTCGTTCTTCAGGTAGGCCGGCCGCAGGCCCTTCATTTCGCTCAGGATGAAGCTGACATTGAAGAGCGTCTTCTTGAGCCGCCCGCGCGCAACCACCAGGATCAAGGCCATGACTCCGCCGACTAATGCAGTGACGAAAAAGATTCCGAACCAGCGCTCCCAGCCGACCAGCGCGCCGACCGCCGCCATGAGTTTCACGTCGCCTGCGCCCATCGCATGCAAGGCGTAGAGGAATGCATAGATGGCAAACGCCACCACCAGGCCAAGCAGCGAGAACACCAGGCCGGCTTCCGGCGAACCGATGATTGTATTCATGGCAATGCCCAGCACCACGCCGGTCACGGTGAGCCAGTTGGGAATCCTTCGGTAAAGCACATCGAACACGGCAGCCGATAGCAGTATGAAGAGCAGCACCATCGCCACTTTTTGCGGCGGGAGAGTGAACAGATTCATGGACTGATAATTGTAGCGCGCTACAAGAACTCTCCCAAAGAAGCAAGAAAAAAACAGGTCTGCTTACTGCGAAGCGGCATTCGCCGGGATGGCGCGTGTGGCGCGCAACTGGATTCCCTCGCCGTAGGCCGCCTGCCCCGGGATCGTCACCGGCAGGTGCCCCGTGACAGCAATCTCGCCCAGCGTGGCGCGCGCCGCCGCGATCTCGCTGGGCGCCACGCTGCTGTAGGTAGCCAGGTATGCCGTCACGGTGCCGAAATTGCGCAGTACATACGGATTGCCGAGGGCGATCAACGCGACCGGCTTGCCGGAGGCAATCAACGCCTCCAGCGCGTGCGGCAGTTCCCCGCCCAGCATGCCCACGGTGCCGCGATACGCCCCCACCGACGTGAACGCCGCCACTACGTAGCTCTCACAACTCATCAGGCGTCCCAACGCTTCATCCACCTGCTCGCGCGAGAACGCCGGATCCCACGTGACCAGTTGCGCCCGCGGAGCAATCTTACGGACTTCCTGGCCGAACGCCTGGCCTTCGAGAGACGACCGGCTCTCCGGCATCATCACGTAACAGGCCTTCTCCGGCGCCGCCAGCGGAATCATGCCGCCCCCGTTGCGCACCAGCGTCACGGCGTGGTCGGCGATTTCCTGCGCCTTCTCGTTCGATTCGGGCGAATCCACCACGTCGCTGATGCCTTCCAGATCCACGAAGCGCTTGCGGTCCAGCCCCACGCGTTCCTTGGCGGCCAGGATCTTGACGACGCTTTCCTGGATGCGCTGGCGCGTCAGGCGGCCGCTCTGCACGGCGGCGGTAACCGCCTTCACCACGGCCTCGGGATCGGTCGGCATGAGCAGCACATCGGCGCCGGCCTCCAGGGCGCGCACCGCCGCATCGCCGGTCGAAAAGGTCTTCACGATGCCCGCCATCTCCAGCGCGTCGGTGACGATGATGCCCTTGAAGCCGAGATCCTTCTTCAACAGATCGGTCAGAATCGCCGCGGATAGGGTCGAGGGGATACCGGGCGGCGAGAGCGCGGGCACGGCGATGTGCGCCGTCATCACCGAATCCACGCCGGCAGCGATGGCGGCCTTGAACGGCACCAGTTCGACGCGGTCGAGGCGCTCGCGGTCGCCCGTAATGGTGGGCATGTTGATGTGGCTGTCCACTGCCGTGTCGCCGTGTCCCGGAAAATGTTTCACGGTCGCCAGCGCGTAGTTTTTCTTGTCGGCGTGGGCGCCTTCGATGAATGCCTTTACCTGTGCCGCCACGGCCTCGGGATTTTCACCGAAGGACCGGATATTGATGATGGGATTATCCGGGTTGTTATTCACGTCGGCCACCGGATAGTAGATCCAATGCACGCCCAGCGCCCGCGCCTCGCGCGCCGTGACCTCGCCTTCGTAGCGCGAGTACGCCGGGTTGCCCGTGGCGCCGAACGCCATGGCGTGCGGGAACACG
>JADGNS010000311.1 GCA_017883355.1 Candidatus Solibacter sp. | reverse complement strand
GAGTTCTCGCCGAACAGGACCAGCGATGGGTCGCCGTTACCCTCTTTCATATCGCCCAACACCTGATCGTAGGTGCGGTTCTCCTTGACGATGTAGATCACATGCTCGATCTTGGGGAGCGGGCTCGCCTCGTCCAGCTTTTCGTCGCGGTACGGCGAATTGGCCAGCGTGCGCGCCGTCCAGGCGTTGAGTTGCTCCACCGTGAAGGGCTCGATCCACGACGCCGTGCCGGTCTGCAAGCGGCCCACGAACTGTACGGCGGGCGGCGAGGGTTCGCCGGCGTGCACCGGGTTGGGGCGTTTGGAAGGGTTGGGACCGTTCTGCGCGTTGGGGTAAGAGCGCAGTCCCTTGCCGTTGAGCACCACCAGGGTTCCGTTGGCCAGGGCGCGCACCGCGGTGGGATACCAGCCTGTGGGGATGAAGCCTTCCACCCGGCTGCGCCCTTCTCCGATGTCGATGACCGCGGCGGCGTTGGCATCCGAGCAGGCCACGAAGAGGCGATTGCCATCGGCGCTCAGACCTAGCGCCGAAGGAGTCATGCCCATGGGCTGCCGCGGGGTCATGGCGATGTTGATGCTCTCCACCAGGTTGACGTCCCTGGCGGCCGTCACCCCAAGCGCGAACACGTGATTGGTGTTGGCCGCGGCGACGAAGATGCGCGCCGTGTAGGGCGGCGCTTCGCCCGCGGCGGTTTCCGGGGCGCCGTTGCGCCACACCATGTCGCTGGCATGAGCGCCCACCCGCACCGCCTGCCCGATCAGGCTGCCGCCGGCGGTGTCGTACTGGCCCAGTGTGCCGTCCGCCCAGTGGGTGACGAAGAAGCTCTTGCCATCCGGATGGAAGAGAATGCGGTAGGGGCGGCGGCCCGTCTTAAACTGGCCAATCACCATGCCGGATTGCGGGTTGACCACCAGGATGCTGTCGCGATAGAGGTTGGCGGCGTAGAGCAGGCGGCCGTCCGGCGAGAACGCCACGTCGCCGATAAAATCCTGGTTGCCGCGCTGCTCCTGGGGCACCACCACGAACGTGCGCGCCGGCGTCAGTACGCCATTGGCAAAGGCGAATTCGAAGAGCGACGCTTTCGAGCCCCCGCCCACATACACCGTGTCGCCCTTGGGCGAGATGGCGAGGCCCAGCCAGCCATCGGCCACCGGGACGCTCCCCGTGACCCGGCCGGACGAGGTTTCGATCACGCTGACCGAGGGCGGCCTGTATCCCCCGTTGAGCACCAGCAGGTACCTGCCGTCCGGCGAGAGCGCCGTGGACATGGGGAGCGTGTCGAGCGCCACCTGGCGGCCCACCGGATCCAGACGCCATCCGCTGTTGAGCAGGAAGGCGCCACCAGGCAGCGGTCCCACCTGTTCGCGCGGCGCCGGCTGGGAGCCCAGCATGGCTACCAGAGAGACAAAGGCGATGGCCAGGGCGATGCGATACTTCAGCGAACCCGCAAGGAGAGTCATGGGTACCTCTCATTGTACGGGAAGCACTCTAATACGGCATTCCCGGTAGCGGAGAGAGCACCGGGGTGATCGCCCCCCATTTCTGATCCTTCGCCGCTTTCATGTCCTTCACCAACTGCTCCGGCAGTTTGGCATTCAACTGCGGACGGCCCGCCTGCGTGCCCAGCACCCACGCCACCGCGCCCATGGTTTTCGACACCACCTGCATCTGTTTGTAATCGATCTTGTCCGGCGTGTCCGTAGCCCGGTGATAGTCCGGGTGCAGCCCCGTCGTAAAGAAAGCGATCGGGATGCCCATCTTCGCGAAGTTGTAATGATCGCTGCGGTAGAAGATGCGCTGTCCCCTGGGTTGCGGACCCAGGTTGTCGTGCGTCGCGTCGGGCGCCGTCACGTCGTAGAAATGATTCAGCGTCATCTTCTGATAGCCGGCGTTCACCGTCTCGATGGTCTTCTCCAGATCGTCGCTAGAGATATTCGGACCCACCAGCAGAATCTCGCCCGGGTTCACCAGAACGTGGGTGGCGTCGGAATCCGTGAAACCCGGCCCTTTGGTCCGCCCGATCATGTCCATATTCAGATTGGCCACCACCTTCGTCAGATCGATAAAGGGGAATTCCGTGAAGTATTGCGAGCCCCACAAGCCCTTCTCCTCGCCCGCCAGCCAGGCGAAGACGATGCTGCGCTTGGGCCGTATGCCCTTGGCGGCGCCTTCCGCGTAAGAGCGCGCCAGGGCCAGCAGACCGGCGCAACCGGAGCCATCGTCGTCCGCGCCGTTGTTCACGTTATGCCCGTCCGGCAGCGGCGCGGCCAGCCCGATATGATCCGGGTGCGCGCTGATCACCACATATTCGTTCTTCAGCACCGGGTCGGAGCCCTCCAGAATGCCGATTACATTCTGCGAGTGATTGGTCTCGCTCTTGACCGCCACTTTCAAGCTGATCTTTTTCGCAGCGGTCAGTTCGAACGAATCCTGCTTGGCATTGGAGCCGGCCGCGTAGAAAATCTGCGACGCGCTCTGTTTCTCGCCCTGGAAGATGCTGTTGGTCAGGGCCAGGCCCGCCGTCACGGATGGCACGCTGGCGCACGCCGGCTGTTGCTGGAGTTTGGGCACCTGGTAGTTGGGCCCGTTGAGTCCCGCGCGCCCGCCGCCACCGCCGCCGCCAAAGCCGGCGAAAGCGCCCGCGGCGTTGGGGTTGGCCATGGTGGAGAGTTGCTGGAAGTTCGCGATGGTGACCACCGCCAGGGCGCCATTTTTCGCCGCGTATTGTTCCGGCGTCAGAAAATCGGTGCACGCCTCGCCCAAGGGGTTCGCGGGCGCTGCGCCGGGATTATTTGCGACCGCTGGCGCCGCGCCGGGAGCCGCGTCCGCCACCGGGGCCGCGCCTCCGCGTCCGCCTCGGCCCGCACCCGCCGCGGCCTGAAACGCCGCCACCTCGGCAGGCAATCCGGCCACGACGACTATTTTGCCCTTCACGTCCAGGCCCTCATACGGATTGATCTTCGTCTTATTGATCACGTAGCCGTTGCCGGCAAAAACCAGATTCCCGGTCACGTCCAGCGCCTCTAGCGGCGGCCCGCCGCGCCCTCCGCCACTCACGCTCCAATCCTTGGTGTATTCAAAGTCCGTGGTTCGCGGCGTGGCAGGTGCGGCCGCTGCGCCGCGCGCTCCGCCACCACCGGCGCCACCCGCACCGCCCATACCGCCGCCGCGTCCCCCGCGCCCACCGGCCGCCGCCGGCGCCGTAATCGACGCCTTGCTCTGCTCCGGCAGGACCTGTTTCGCCACCAATTCCATCGGCATGAAGTACGCTTGCAGGGGACCTGTGGTCTTCGTCGTACTGCCTCCCGGCTTCAACCCCCACTCCGCCAGGTGGCTGGCGATGTAGAGCGACGCCGTATCGAGACCGCGCGACGGCAGGTTCCTTCCCTCAAGCTGATCGGAGGCCAGAAAGTAGAGGTAGATCTTCATCTCTTCTTCGCTGATCGAGTCCACGTTGCCATAGCTGGCCGGCACGGCGGCAGCGGCCTTGGCGGCCTTCGGTTTGGTTTGCGAGTGGACCGTGAGCGAAAGCACGGCCAGAAGAGCACAGCTAACAAGAATTCGGCGCATAGATCCTCGGAAACATCTGAATTACGCGGCAAAAGTGCGTATCTGGTTCACCGGCGGACGGGATGAAGCCTTTGCTGCGATAGACCAACTGCCCTATCGAGCAAAAGCGTAACATATGGCACGCAAGAGTGGCATAGAGCAACTGAGCCGCAACCAAAATCCATATACTCGCGACGCATTCTTGCGAGGCTGCGGGAGCTATGCGGGGAAGGTTGTCAACCGGTTGTCAACCTGCGGCCGATTGGCAATCGGACCACTGCCGCGCGCGTTCGCAGGTGCCCACCCACGATAATCCCGCCCCTCACCGCCATGTTACATTAGGCCCAGTGCCCGACCTTTCCGCCGTCCTGCGACGCTTTCCCGGCCAGAGAATCCTGACGATCGGCGATGTGATCCTCGACCGCTATTGGTGGGGCGATGCGTCGCGGCTATCCCCGGAAGCCCCGGTCCCCGTGGTCCGCAAGCAGTCCGCTACCGTACGGCCCGGCGGAGCGGCCAATACGGCGGCCAACCTGGCCGCGCTCGGGGCCACGCCGCTTCTCGTCGGCGTGATGGGAAACGATCGCGCCGCCGCGGAACTCCAGGAAGCCTTGAAGGAATGTGGCGTGCCGGCGGATTCGCTGATCTCCCAGGACGCGCGCCCCACTACCACCAAGACGCGAATCATCGCTTCTCATCAGCAAATTGTGCGCGTGGACGAAGAGGAAGTCGCCCCGATCTCACGCCAAACCGAAGAGCGTGCGCTTGAAGTGATTTCCGAGGGGCTGGAACGCTGCAGCGCGGTCGTGGTCTCAGACTATGCCAAGGGTTTCCTGACACCGTCTCTGTTGCACTTCGTGACCGCCGCCGCCGGACGTGCCGGCAAGCGCGTTTTCGTCGATCCCAAAGGCGCCGACTACTCCCGCTATCAGGGCTGCTTCCTGATGAAGCCGAACCGCCTCGAACTGAGTATTCTCACCAGCCTCCCGGTGCGCAATCACGAGGAGACCCTGGCGGCGGGCATCCGCCTGTCGGTACTGATGCCGGGCACGACGATCCTGGTCACGGAAGGCGCCGATGGCATGACACTGTTCGCCGGCAACGCCCCGGTCGAGCACCTGGCGCCCGCGCCCCGCCAGGTCTACGACGTCACCGGCGCCGGGGACACGGTATTAGCCGCCCTCTCGCTGGCGATTTCCGCCGGAGCGTCGTACCGCGATGCCATGGAACTGGCCACCGAGGCCGCCGCCATTGCCATCGGCACCATGGGTACCGCCACCGTGACGCTGCCCCAGTTGGAATCCGCGTTGCACCTCAGCTAAGGCAGGGAATTGGGGGTGCGTGATTTGGAAGTACTGGTACCTGCCGGACGTTATCAGCAGAGCGCGCGGCCCCCTGATGGTAGAATGAGAAACGATTAGAATCAGCCGTTTCTAAAGGCAATCTTCCGCATGACCGTAGCCTCATACCATCAACCTTGGCCACTCGCACAAACGCCTGTTGCCGCGCCGGTGGATGACGTCTCGGCGTTCCAGCGGTTGGGGTTCAGTGTTCTGTTGGTTTTTGTTTTTCTGGCATTCAGCCGCATCTTCGATGTGAAATTCGGGAGTCTGCACATTACGGGCATTTCCTACCGGATCGCATTCGTCATGGTACTGCTGAGTCGGGGATTCCAGGTCGCGCTGAAAACCAACATCGGAAAGGCTCTGCTGGCATTTACCGTTTGCTTCGGCCTGTCGGTGCCGTTCAGCATATGGAGGAGCGGCAGTAAGGACATTTTCATAAACATCTGGCTGACATTCTCCTTCGTAGCCTTTCTATCCGTGGCAGGCTTGGTTACCAACTATAGACAGTGGCTCAAGCTCTTCAAGACGCTCGCATGGTCGTTATTTGTCTTCACGATGATCGCTAACGTCTTTGGAGTTTCGGACAATGGGCGGCTTTTCCTGGAGAATGGCAAGTTCGCCAATCCAAATGAGATGGCTCAGGCACTGCTGCTGGGTTTGCCGCTGTGGGGCGCCCTGATGGTGAATTCGAGGACGCTTCCGGGTAAGGTATTTGCCGCCGGGGTGATGCTGCTGATGTTGGCGACCGCGTTTCGCACCGGGTCGCGCGGCGCCATGATCGGTTTCGTGGTGACGCTGCTGGTGGTGTTTCTGCGAGCGCCACTCATGAGCAAGCTGAAGATCATCGTTGCGGGAGTGCTGTTTCTCGCCATCGGGCTGACGACGATGCCGGGAAGCCTGATTGCGCGGTATAAGACCGTGGCCGATGACGGAGCGAACGACAGCGCGATGGACGCATCCATGATCAAGAGTGCGAACTCGTCCACCCAGAGCCGGAAACAGCTGTTGAAGACCAGTCTGCGCTTTACCATACAGCATCCGCTATTCGGCGTCGGTCCGGGAATGTTTGAGGTGGCCGACGACGCCTACTCGAAATCCATCGGTCTCCGCAAGGGCACCTGGTTGGGCACGCACAATAGCTACACACAGGTTTCCAGCGAACTGGGCATCCCGGCGTTTCTGTTTTTCGTGGCGGCGCTGGGAATGGCTCTGAAAGGCACTTATTCGATCTACCGGAAGACTCGCGGCGACCCGCGCCTGGAAGACATGGGGACGATGGCGTTGGGCCTCCACTACTGCCTGGTCGTCTATGCAGTGACCATTCTATTCGAGCACATTGCATACACCGTCATGCTACCGGTTTTCGCTGGTCTGGCCGCGTCTCTGGTCCGGACGGCGGAAGTGGAAATCCAACGGATCCAGTCGGTCCCGCTGCCGGTCAGCATGTCAACCACGATGTTCCATGAGTATCTGGCTGCGCGTCCCAGGCAGG
>JADGNS010000310.1 GCA_017883355.1 Candidatus Solibacter sp. | reverse complement strand
GGTCTCTTCGAGCCAGATATTTCCGGTGAGTTCGCCGAAGGAGAAAATCATTCGGCCCGGGGCCACCGACAGGCCGATCAGCCCGGTCGTGCCGTTCATGCGCCGGAGCGAACGGCGCGCGCGGTGAAAATGCCGCACGGCGAAGGCGTCGCCGGCTGGCTGTTTGCTGGCTGCATTCAGACGCCGCGCCCAGATGCAGCGGAACCCGTCGCGGTCGGAGAGGAAATAGAGCAGCGCTCCGTTGGGGCTCCAGGCCGGCTCCATTTCCTCGCTGGCGCCGTCCGTGACCGCGATCCATCGCGCGCGCGGCACGGGAAGCGGGCCGTCGATGGGCGCCACGAAGACCTGCGCGCTGGTTTGTTTCGTGCGCGCGTGGAAGGCCATCCATTTGCCGTCCGGCGAGAAGCGGCCGTCGGTAAGCACACTGCCCTCGGGACGCTGCGCGACGGTGACGCGCGCCTTGCGGTCCACGTCGTACCAGGTCAGATCTTCGGTCTGCGCGGGCTCGTAGGAGATGCGTTTGCCATCGGGGGAAACCGCCATGGTGGTGCCGCAGCCCGCGCAGAGCGTTTCCACGGCGCCGCCGCCACGCGGCACGGAGAAGATGTTGCCGCTCCGGTCGCAATACGCTACCGTGGCCCCATCGCCCGAGATTCTGGGATTGAAGAGCATCGTCGGGGAAGTCACCAGCGTCATGGCTTTGCCCGAAGTCAAATCCCGCGCGCGCACCGCCCTGGAACCGAGCTGCGTGCTGAGGTAGACCAGGGATCGGCCGTCGGCGGAGAGTGAAGGCGCGAGCGAGGAGAGCTCGTCGATGGCGATGCGCTCGATCTCGCCCGTGGCGATTCCACGGTCGGCGTCGAGGGCCTGACTCCACACGACGGGCGTCCACTCGAGGCTGGAAAACGCCAGGCGGCCGCGGGCGCTGGCCGCCGCGGTGGAGGCGTGCAACTGATACCCGGGAGCTTGCGTGAGGCGGGTGGCGCGGCCTTGCACGCGGCCGCCGGAGAGACCGACCTCCCAGAGATTGCCGGAATCGCCCGGACCGGCGGCGAACACGACGCGCCCGGTGGCGCGCCATTCCAGGGGCAGAATATCGGTCAGCCAGGCGGTGTACACCAGCCGCTGGGCGGCCAGCGCCGCGAAGGCCCCGGTCTTGCGCGCCGGCCCCGGCTGCACTGGAATGGTCCACCAGTCGGCGTCGCCACCAGCAGCGCGGCCCAGCACCAGCACCTCATCACCCGCCGGCGACCAGACGGGGTAGAGTGCGGCCGCCAGGTCGGCGCCGATCTGCTGCGCCTGTCCCCCGCCGCTTTCGATCACGAAGACGCGCGCTGTTCCGGGCAGCAGGTCCGCACTTTCGCGGCCCTCCCAGTAGGCGATCCAGCGCCCGTCGGGGGAGAAACGGGGGCCGCGGCCCCGCGGGGCGAGCAGCACGGCGTCGCCACCCAGGGACGGCGCCGCGTAGATGCCGCCGCCGGAGCGTTCGCTGCGGAAGGCCACGCGGGCGCCATCGGCGGAGATCGCCGGTTCGCTGTCGTCGGCCTTGTCGGCGGTCAGCCGGATGGGGTCTTGGCCGCCGATCTGTTGCACCCAGATGTCGAGGTTGCCGGCCTCGTTGCGGTCGCTGGCAAAGGCCAGCAGGTTGCCGTCGCGGGAGAGCGCCGGATAGTCGCTGAGCCCGCCCGTATTGGTGACCTGCCGCAGCACCCGTACCTGGGCGGCGGTATCGGCGGGGCGCAAGCACCACCAGGTCGCCCCGGCGGCCACCAGCGCGGCGCCCACCGCCAGCGCCGCTGCCGGCCAGCGGCGAAACGCGCGCGCCGGGGGGGCGGGAAGATCGAGATCGGCCAGCGCCGCAGCCAGCAGCAGTTTGACATCGCCCATGGATTGCCAGCGCTCGACGCGCTTCTTGCACAGGCAGGTATCGACGATGCGTTCCAGGGCAGGCGGCAAGCCGGCGGCGAATTGGCGCGCGGGCGTTGGCTCCTTGGCCAGCACGGCAGCCAGCGTCGCCATATCGGTGTCGCCGTGGAAGGCACGCCGCCCCGTCACCATTTCGTAGAGCACGCAGCCGAAGGAGAACACATCGGAGCGCCAATCCACCTCCTTGCCCGCGGCCTGTTCCGGCGACATGTACGCCACCGTGCCCAGGATCTGGCCGGACAGGGTGAGCGTCTGGGTGGTGTCGGATTCGGAACCGCCGGGAACGGCGACTTTGGCGATCCCGAAATCCAGAATCTTGGCCAGACCGCGCTCGGTCACCATAATATTGCCGGGTTTCAGGTCCCGATGCACAATCCCGGCGGCGTGCGCGGCGGCCATGGCGTCGGCGATCTGTATGGCGATCGGCAGCGTCTCGCGCAGCGGCGGCCGGCTGGCGGCGAGGACACCCAGCGTTTGGCCCTCGACGCGTTCCATGGCGATGAAATCCACGCCCGCATCGTGGCCGATTTCATAGACGGTGACGATATTGGGGTGGTTGAGCGCGCTGGCCGCCTGCGCCTCGCGGACAAGGCGTCCGCGGCCGTCCGTGCCGTCCAACCGATCGGGCGAGAGAACCTTGAGGGCGACGCTGCGATTGAGGCGCGTATCCAGGGCCTGATAGACCGCCCCCATGCCGCCGGAGCCCAACCGCGCCTGGATCTGATAGTGGCCCAGACGCCGTCCAGGGTCCATCGTCTCCGAAACGGGGGGACTGCTCATGCGTACTAGGGATTGTACCCCAGAGGCGGCGCGAGTTTACAACTGACCTCCACACCAGGCGCAGTGGGTCCAGCCTGGCTGGATGGTGCGATGGCAAGCTGGGCAGGCGGGCTGGACACCGGCGCCGCACCGCGGGCAGAATGCGTGGCTGGGCTGAACGCCGGCGCCGCACCGCGAACAATACACCAGAAGCGGGTCCCGCAGAATGAAATAAAGAATGATGCCGATCCCGTTGGTCAGGAAGATGGCCAGCAGGGTCCACATCACATACCGCATGCCGCGGCGCCGGGCATCGCCGTAGACGTACCCGATCAGCAGGCTATAGCCTGACATGACCAGCGGCGCGACCACGATGAGCAGGAATCTCAACCACTCGGGGGCACGATTCTCTCTCAAGAAAATAAGACTGAGCGTGATAAAACACACCAGGAACACGATACCGGAGGCAACCCAACCACCGAACGGGATCACTCTCTGGCGGGGAACAACGGGCGTCATACGATACTCCTTTCGAGACGGCGGCGCGAGGCCAGCACGAGGGCTGAAGCCGCGCCCAACACAGAGGTAATGGAGGCCCAGCCGAGCCACACCACGGCAGCGGAATCGCCCGCCAGCGTGCGCAGGGTCTGGCCGATCAGCAGGACGAAAACCAGGGCAAAGACCGCGACCGCTCCGGCGAGGAAGGCGGCTTGGCGGCGGTCCGCCTCGGCGGCCAGCAGCGCGCTAGTTTGGGCCAGCAGGTAGGCGGGCGGTTGGGGAAGGGGCAGCGCGGAGAGTCCGGCCGTGAGGGCGGCGAACTCCTCCAGTTCGGCGGCGCAGGCGGCACACTGCCGCGCGTGTTCCCGCACCAGGCGTTCTTCGCCGGCATCCAGCAGGCCCGCCGCGCTGAGCGCGAGCAATTGTTGAACAGATTCGTGATCGCTCATAGCAGGTCTCTCCTGGTGAGTTTTTGCCTCATGGCTTCCAGGCCGCGCTGCACACGACTTTTCACGGTGGAAAGCGGCGCGTGCGTGACCTCGGCGATTTCTTCCAGCTTCATCCCTTCCTCGAAACGCAGCGTGAGGGCTTCCCGATAGAGCGCGGGCAGCGCCGCCATGGCAGCCGCCAGGATGGCGGCGCGCTCTCCGGCCAGCACCGCGCTGAGCGCGTCCGGCGCCCGCGAGGGGATGGCAAATTCGCGATCGTCCAGGCTCTCCCCCGGCCGCTTGCGCAGCAGATCCATGGCGGCGTTGTGCGCGATGGCGAACAGCCAGGTATCGAAGCTGCGCGCCGCATCGTAGCGATGGATCTGCCGCACCACGTGCAGCCAGGTCTGCTGGAACAGATCGTCGGCCGAAGCCGCATCGCGCACGAGCCGCAGAAAATAGCGATAGAGCCGGTGCTGATAAAGGCCGACAGCGTCGGCCAGGGCGGCGGGGTCGCCACTCCGCAAGCGCGCGACCTGAGTGGGTTCCGCCACGGGGAAATTCTCGTCGATTGCCGCTTGGTAAATCATAACCGCATTGGGTATACGCGGGAGCCCCGGAAAAGGACGCAATCGAGCGCCCCCGTCAGGGTGATAAGATGAGGGGCTATTCTGAACTTCTGTTATGGATCATATCCTCTCCATTGTCCTGTTCACGCCACTGGTAGGCTTACTGGTGCTGCTGTTCCTTCCGTCGTCGAACGCGCGCGCCATCAAGCTGTGCGCCAATGTAGTGGCCTTTGTGGGCTTCCTGGTTTCCCTGCCCCTGGTGTTCAACTTCGACCACACCAGGGACTACCAGTTCGAAGAAAAGGCGCAGTGGATTCCCTCCCTCGGCGCCACCTACCATCTCGGCATCGACGGCCTGGGACTGCTGCTGGTGATGCTGACCACCGTGGTCGGGTTCCTGGCGATTCTTTCCAGTTGGAACGCCATCCAGGACCGGCTGAAGGAATACTACGCGTTCTTCCTGATCCTGCAAACCGCCATGCTGGGCGTCTTCATGACGCTGGATTTTCTGCTCTTCTTCGTGTTCTGGGAGAGCGTGCTGGTCCCCATGTACTTCATCATCGCCATATGGGGCGGTCAGCGCCGGGGCTATGCGGCCATCAAGTTCATGGTTTACACGCTGATCGGCAGTGTGCTGATGTTCCTCGGCATCCTGACCTTGTACTATCAGCACTACACGCAGTTCCAGGTCTACAGCTTCGATATCGCGGACCTGATGCGCACACAGATTCCCGATAGCATGCAGTGGTGGGTATTCTGGGCGTTCTTCGTCGGCTTCGCCGTCAAAGTGCCCATGTTCCCGTTCCACACCTGGCTGCCCGACGCGCACACCGAAGCGCCCACCGCGGGGAGCGTGGTGCTGGCCAGCGTCCTGCTGAAGATGGGGACTTACGGCTTCCTGCGTTTCTCGCTGCCGCTATTGCCGGAATCGGCGAAGAATCCGGTGATTGTCAATGCCATGGGGATTCTGTCGGTGATCGGGATTGTCTACGGCGCGCTCGCCTGCCTGATGCAGAAGGACTGGAAGAAACTGGTGGCCTATTCGTCGGTCAGCCACCTGGGATTCTGCACCCTGGGAATTTTCGCCCTCAACCCCGCCGGCATCTCGGGATCGATTCTGCAGCAGATCAATCACGGAATTTCCACCGGCATGCTCTTCCTCATCGTGGGCATCGTCTACGAGCGGCGCCACACGCGGGAAATCAGCGAGTACGGCGGGCTCATGAAGGTGATGCCGGTGTTCACCATCGTGTTCCTGCTGGCGGCGCTCAGTTCCATGGGCATGCCGCCCTTGAACGGCTTCATCGGAGAACTGACCATCATGGGCGGCGCTTACCAGATGTCCTTCAACTGGGCCTTCTGGGGAGCCGTGGGCATCGCCCTGGGCGCAGCGTACCTTCTATGGCTGTTCCAGAGGACCATGCTGGGCGAGGTCAAGGAGAAGAACTCGCTGCTCAAGGATCTTTCGTGGCGCGAGATCGCGGTGTTCGCTCCGCTGATTGTGTGGGCGTTCTGGATCGGTCTGAACCCGCAGCCCTACTTCCGGGTGCTGGAACGCCCGGTGGCGCACATCGTGGAGCGCGTGCATCCGGGCTATTACGCCGAGCGTCACCTGGCGAACCCGCTGGACGCTCCCACCCCCAGCGCCTCCCTGCGCTAGGTTCCACTCGTCACCGGCCAGCACTCTGCGGATCCGCCATGGGAGGGCGCCGGTCGAGTTCCCGCCCGGACACCATGCGGTAGCTCTCCATAGCGCAGGCCGCAAGCGCGGTCCAACTGAATCGGTCTTCCACCGTCCGGCGCGCGCGAGAGCCGATCTGGCGCCGTAACTCAGGCTGGGCGAGAAGATCGTTCACGGCGGCGGCGAAGGGCCCGGCGCCGTCGCGGATCAGCAGGTCGGCGTTATCGGCCAGTTCCAGTCCCGAGCAGCCAGGCTGGGTCGAGACGATCGGCTTGCCGCAGGCCATGGCTTCCAGAATCTTGATATTCGTGCCTGCCGAGACCACCAGCGGCGCGACCACCACCGCGGAAGCTGTGTACAACGGGCGAAGATCCTCCACGAAACCGTGCATCTGAATACGGGGGTCCAACGTACCGGTTGGATTGCGCCGGCAGTTGTGTTTCCAGAACCACTCGTGCCGCGGACCCGCCACCACGCGCAGCACGGCCAGCGGGAATCGCGCCCAGACCAGCGGCATGATGTCGCC
>JADGNS010000309.1 GCA_017883355.1 Candidatus Solibacter sp. | reverse complement strand
TCCCCAGAAGGGACCCAGGGCAAGATTGCCCGCCCCACAACCAATGCAGACAGCATTAGAGGCTTCCGCCTGGCAACCGGATCGACCCGCGGTCACTGCACCGCGATCGTGACACCCGCCCGGCTGGCGGCGCCGCCTACCTTGACGATCACCTCTACCGCACTACCCGGCGTGATGTTGTCGGGGACCTCGAGGTTCACCTGCAACACCCCTGCGACCAGGCCCGGCGCGGATCCAGCGTAGGACACAAGGGCAGGTTGACCGCCGATCGTGGCCGTAACCGGGAGCACCGGTGTCTTCAGGACCGCCCCGGTCACGCTCCCCGTAACATCCGGCCCGGAGGTCCTACCCTCGCCCGTGGCGTAAATCGAAATCACCGACAGCCTGGCGGCCGGATTCGCTGTGTTGTAGCTGGCATCCTGATTCAGCGCGGCAGCCGCTCCGAAGCCGCTTCCATTCGCCGTGAAAATACCCGGCGCCACCGGCGTAGTTGCCTGCGTCAGCACCGCCGACAAGACGCCCGCCAATTCGGCTTGCACGCGTGTGCCGCCGCTATCGGAAATCTCATAAGGGACCACCGCATTGATCTGCCCGGCGGAGACGTAGGTCAGCGGCGCGGGAAAACCGTCGAAGAGCACGCGCACGCCGGCCAGCGATGTCGCGACTTTGCCGGCGGAGTCCAGCGCCAGACCGGCAGCCGGCACACCCGGAAAACTGCCGTAGACCGTGATGATCTCACCTGGCGATACCGCCCCGGTCTGCTGATTGGCCGCATTGACAATGGCGGTGATCACCGGCGTCGTCCGGTCTGTGACCGTAAGGGAAACCGGGATCGAAACTGCGGCACCCACACCCGGCGAGACTTGGATGCTGGTGGCGTAGGTACCGGCCGTCAGGCCCGAGGGGTTGGCGGTAACCGAAAGAGACGCGGGAGCCGTACCGGTCACGGGCGATACCGTCAGCCAGCTTGCCGGCGTCGATTGCGTCACGCTGAAAGGAATGGTGCCGGCGCTCGTCGCCAGCGCGAGCGCCTGGCTGGCCGGCGTGGCGTCGCCAATCTGATAGTCGAACCGCAGCGATAGCGGCGATGTCGTCAGTTGCGCTGGAGCCAACGCGCTGAGGCTCACCGGCGTTACCGTGCGTGCCGTGTCGTCGACGATCAGTCCGAGCATTTGAATCGGCACGTCGGGAGTGATACGCACGCCGGCTGCGGTTGGGGCGAGGGACAGGCCGAAAGGTTCCGAAAGCTCCCTCACGTAGCGCATTCCGCTGGGCAGGGAAACCGTCGAGTGGGCCAGCACCAGACCGCCCGTGGAAATCAGGTCCAGCGAGACATTTACCGGCGACTGGTTAGCGTTTTGCAGCGCCAGTCCTGTATAGGGACCGGGCGCCGCGGGCGCCTGCACGAAGCCGCCGGCCAGCGCGTTCGAAAAAATCGGGACCGTCTGTGCCAGCAGAGCGCGCGAACTGTTGCCAAACGATGTGGCGCGCAGGTAGGAGAAGTACGTCACCTGCGATCCGTCTTTATTGGTTACCCGAATGCGCGCACCTTGCATATCCATTGCCTGCGTCAGTTTCAGGTCGATTTCCGTCGAGCTGACAAACTGCACCGAGGGCGGGCTCACGACGTCGATCGCCACCTTGGTGTCCGAAGCAAACCCGGTCCCTTGCAACTTGACCACGCTCCCGGCCGGCAACAGTCCGCCACCCGGAACCACGTTGGAAACGGAAAGAGTCCCGCCCGCCGTGATGGTCCCCGGTTTCACCGTACCGGGATAGTTCAGCCCGAGCAGATCCGCCCAGAACGACCCGGTTGGATTGATGGTGACGGTGGTCTTCGTGCCGATCGCCACCGGTTTGGCCTGAACCACGACAGTCATGATGGGATAGTCGAGCTCTGTGCCGAAAGTCCCGCGGCCCGAGGTGAATCGTGCCGAAACCTGGCCGCCCTGCACCAGCGCCGCACCCGCGACATCGCCCGTAGAGCTAAACAACGCCACGCCGAAGACATCCCCGAAAAAGTTCGGATCGAGAAGATTGAGGGTCGTTTTCCCTGTGGAGATGGGACGCGGATCCGTCAGCGACATCTTCAATTGAACCAGTCCCCCGGGCGGCACGGTCTCGTCGCCGACGCGCAATTCGAACGTCTGCGCCGTCTGCGCCGCGCAGGCCATCGCGCAAGCCAACCCAATCGTTACAAGTTTCATTGCTTAACCTTCTCCCTCTGGAATCTCAACACGCGGCTCACCTTGTATAGATGCGTCGCGCCTTCGCTGCGGAACATAATTCTTGAAATCCCAAAACGCAATCTTTTTTGTTCCGGCCGGCGGCCGTCCGTGTCTCTCCGTGTGTAACGCTTCTCAGGAAGCGCACTCAGAGAAAAGGGAAAAAGAGGAAACGACAATGATCAAAACAACGGTTACCAACATGAATCGCCGCGCTTTTTGCGCCACCCTGTGGACCCTCGTTCTGTCCACCATGAGCATCACCGCACCGGTCGTATCGGCCAAGGACGGCGGGGAGACCACGCGGTCGAAAACCTGTCTCACCGGCCCTTCCACTTCGGGCCCGGCTCCGTACGGACACGCCGAGATTCGCACCGAGTCCGACCGTAACCGCTCCCGCCTTAATGTGGAAGTCGAGGATGTGAACCTCGCCGCGGGAACCATGCTCGATGTGATGGTCGATCATGCCGGCACCCGCATGAAAGTCGGAACCATTAAATTGGACGCGCAGAAATCCGGCGAACTGGAGCTCAACTCCCAGGACGGCGATAGCGTCCCCGCCGTGCAGAAGGGCGACATTGTGATCGTCATGAGTGCCGACGTAGCCATCCTAACCGGAGTGTTCTAACCCTAATGACCACTAGATATAGCGGCGTGGACGCCCCGCGCCGCTTCCTCGTGGCTGAATCTACCTCCACTGCTACAATCGAGACGATGGAGGATCTCAGCGACGAAGAATTGGTAGTCCGGTATCGTCAGGATGCCGACAGTCCGGCCGGCGAACGATACATCAACGAACTCTTCCGGCGCTACCACACGCGAGTTGCCACATGGTGTTATCGCCTCGCGGGCGACCGCGACTCCGCGGCCGACCACGCGCAGGAGATCTTCTTGAAAGCGTACACCCACCTCAATTCCTTTCGCGGAGACGCGAAATTTTCCACCTGGATCTACATGATTGCCAGGAACCATTGCTATAACGAATTCAGGTCCCGCGCCGCGCGCCCGGCGCACACCAGCGAAGACATCGTTCTCACGGACCTGGTCGATGACCGGGCGGAGAACGTGGAGGAAGCGCTCGCGCGGATGGAGTCGGCCGAATCGGTGCGCGCTCTACTGGCGCAGACGTTGGATGATACCGAGCATAAAGTCATGACCCTCCATTACGGCGAAGAGCTCACTTTGGATGCGGTCACCCGGATGCTCGGTTTGACCAACGCGAGCGGCGCCAAGGCATACATTGTAAGCGCACGCCGCAAGCTCAGCGTTGCCCTGCGGCGGTGGAATACCCGGCAGCAGCGCGAAACCAGTTGAGGACATCATGGCGGATCCAATGCAAAACGAAAAACTGAAATCGGCGCTGGGACCGGCTGAAGGCTGTCCGCCGCTCGAACAACTGGTGCGGGCACTCGAGGCGAGCGAAGGCGACGCCTGGCGCAAAGCCGCCGAGGACCACACCGCCACCTGCTCCCACTGCCGCGGCGAACTGGCGCTGATGCGCGAATTCGTGGAAGCCAGCCCCCGGCCCGACGAAGCACGCAATGTAAACTGGATCGCCGGACGGCTCGCCAAACAAAGGGTGTTCCGGCCTTCCCGGCAGCGCCTGTCGTTCTTTTTTGGAGCGCGCGCATGGGCGGCCGCCGCCTGCCTCGTTCTGGTTGCCGCCGGCGCTTTTTATCTGCCGCGAGGTCCCGGCCTTCCCTCACCTGCTGGAGCCGGCGAAGGAGTGATGCGGTCACAGGCGCTCGAACTGGTCGCCCCGCTCGGCGATATCCCGCAAAAACCCGCCGAGTTCCGTTGGCGGGCGGTCCCGGGGGCCGTCCGGTATCAGGTTCGCTTGATGGAAGTCGACCGAAGCGAAATCTGGCGAGGCGAAGCCACCGATGCCTTCCTTTCAATTCCCGCCCCCGTGCTGGCCCTGATGCCCCCGGGGCGAACCCTTCTCTGGGAAGGGAGCGCGTGGGACCAGTCCGGCAAAGCGCTCGGCACGTCGGGAACCCGGAGCTTTCGCGTAAACCTCGATTCGAGATAACTCCACATTTGTGCAGCCGCCAAGGTGGGGCACGCTTCAGCTTGCCAATCCGAGCGCAGCTCGGACCTGTTCCGGCGTCCCAAGGGAACTACCCTACTTCGCCGCTGCCTTCAGCAAATCCCGCGCCTTCGCCTGATCCGCGTCCGCGCCCGCCTTATCCCCCGCCGCCCGCTTGGCCACCCCGCGATTGGTGTACGCGTTGCCGTACAGCGGATTCAGCTTGATCGCCTGGTCGAAATCCGCGATCGCTTCCGCGTATTTCTTCAAGCGGGAATAGGCATATCCGCGGGCGTTGAACGTAGTCGCCACGAACGGGTCGAGTTTCACGGCTTGCGTCAGCGGCTCGATGGCCTCCGCGAAATGCTCCTCCTGGATCAGCTTGCGCCCCTGTTGCTGGTACTGGGCCGCGGTAGTCACCGGGCTTGCGGGCGGCGGCGCCGGCGGCACAGTGGCGGCCGGCGTGGGCGGCGGTGGAGCCTTCACTACCTGCGGCGCCGTCACCGCCGGAGCCACGGCCGGAGCCGCTGCCGGGGCCTGCACCGGAGTGGGCATCGCAACCTGCGAGTCCGGCGGCGTCACCGCCGCGACCGGTGCCTCCACTGGAACCGGCAACTGGACGCTAACCGTCTCCGGCGCCAGTTCCTTGGCGCGCGCCGCCTGGATCTTCTCTTCCACGTGGGACTGCGCCAGAGCCCGTAGCTGCTTGACTTCGGTGTTCTTCGGATCGAGCTTCACCGCCTGCTCCAGATCCGATAGCGCCTCGTCCCACCGTTCCAGCAGGAAATACGCGTACCCGCGCGCCGTCCACCCCAGAGGCGAGGACGGCGAGAGGCCGATCGCCCGCGTCCGGTCCTCAAATCCCTTATCGTGCTGCCCCAGTAAATGATAGGAACCGCCGCGCGCCACGTACACTTCCGGGTTCTTGGGGTCGAGCTGCACCGCCTGCTGCCGGTCTTCCAGCGATTCGGCGTACCTCTTCATCCGCACGTAGGCAGCGGAACGCGCCATGTAGAGGCGCGGGTCCTTGGGGTCGCGCTTCAGCGCTTCGGCGTAATCGGCCACCGCGCCGTTGTCGTCACCCAGCCGCTCGCGCACCGCGCCGCGCACGCGCCACGCGCGCACATCGTCCTGTTTCAGCTTCAGCGCTTCGTTGAGATCGTTAAGCGCGTGGGTGAAATCGCTGATGCCGGTGAAGGCCAGCGACCGCTCCACCCAGCATTGCTCGTCATCCGCCTTGCGCTCGATGCAGGCATCGAAATCTTCCACCGCATCGCGATACTTGCGCTGTTCGGCGCGCGCGATGCCGCGCCCCAGGTACGGCGCGGCGTTGTCCAGGCGCAGTTTGATCGCCTTCGTGAAGTCTTCCTCCGCCCTCTCGAACTGCCCGACCTCCGTGTACGCCTTGCCGCGCGCCGTGTACACCTCAGTGCGCTCCAGATTCAGGTTGATCGCCAGGCTGAAATCGTGGATGGCGCGCTCCGCCTCTCCCATCGCCGAAAAAAACTCGCCGCGCGCCAGGTAGTTCTCCGCGCCACCCGGCTGCGTATCGATCGCCTTATCGAAATCGGCCTGCGCCTTCTGACGGTCGCCCGCGGCTTGATAATCGCGCCCGCGCGCCCGCCACGCCGCCGCGTTGGACCCGTCCGCCTGGATTGCCTCGGAATAGGCCGCAATCGCCTCCTCGCGCTGCCCCGCATCGTCCGCTTTCTTGCCGCGCAGCAGTGCCGCCTGCGATTTCTTCTTATCGGGCTTGGTGTCTGCCGCGCCGGCGGGAACAAGCCAGCCCGCCACGGCCAAGAGCAAGGCCAGTCGCGCCAGTTGGAAACCTGAAATCAGCATGAAGCCTTCTGAAAATAGTGTACACTCGGAAACGTAGTTGAAGTTTTCGCCTGGTGCACGGGAAGCTGGTGAGAATCCAGCACAGCCCCGCTACTGTAAGCGCGGAGAATCGGCCGAACAAGCCACTGTTCCGGTGACGGAATGGGAAGGACGGCGGATTTGATGAGGCGCAAGTCAGGAGACCGGCCAGCGAATCGCTATCGATCGGCTCTCGTGGGAGGAGCCTGACATGTTACGCACCGTTCCAGGCCCGCTGGCCTGCTTTCTGATTTTTTCCGCCTGTCTCCCGGCCGCCGGGATC
>JADGNS010000308.1 GCA_017883355.1 Candidatus Solibacter sp. | reverse complement strand
ATCGCGCTCCACCTCGTGCAGCAGATCGCGTCCGATCCCGAAGTCGGCATCCCCATCTCCGGCATCGGCGGCATTTCGGGTTGGCGCGAGGCGGCGGAATTTATTCTGCTCGGCTGCGGTACCGTGCAGGTCTGCACCGCCGCCATGCACTTCGGCTACCGCATCGTGGAGGACATGATCGATGGCCTCGCCAATTGGATGGACGAGAAAGGCTTCCGCGCCATCGAAGATTTCCGCGGACTCTCCGTCCCCAAGGTCACCGAATGGAAACACCTCGATCTGAACTACCGCATCGTCGCCCGCATCAATCGCGATACCTGCATCGGTTGCGATCTCTGCTACATCGCCTGCTGGGACGGCGCGCACCAGTGTATCCACCTCGATAAACCCGCCGCCCCCGCCGCCATCACCGTGACCCCCGTGTCGAAACCCGAAGCCCTGCGCGCCATCGGCGGCCCCACCCCGCCCGCGCGCATCCCTCGCGTCGACGAAGCCGAATGCGTCGGCTGCAATCTCTGCTGGCTCGTCTGCCCCGTAGAAAACTGCATCACCATGGCCAAAATCGAAACCGGAGCCCCGCCCCAATCCTGGGCCCAAAGGACAAGCGCGTGAAAGTCTTTTCAACGCAGAGACGCAGAGAGCGCAGAGGAAGCGCAGAGAAAACCAAACCCAGTCCTCTTGTGTTCTCTGCGTTTCCTCTGCGTTCTCTGCGTCTCTGCGTTGAGCTCACATCTCCTGCACCCCGAGAAACCCAATGAACACCCTAATCCGCAACGGTAAAGTTGTCACCGCCACGCAAACCATCGACGCCGACGTCCTCATTGCTGGCGAACTCATCCAGGAAGTCCGCCCCGGCATCCCCACCAACTCCGCCGGCAAAGTCATCGACGCCACCGGCCTGTACGTCCTCCCCGGCGGCATCGATTGCCACACCCACCTCGACATGCCCTTCGGCGGCACCACGAGCGCCGACGATTTCCTGACCGGCACCCGCGCCGCGGCCTTCGGCGGCACCACCACCATCGTCGATTTCGCCATCCAGCCCCGCGGCACCCGTATGCGCGACGCTCTCGACGTCTGGTGGAAAAAGGCCGAAGGCAAGGCCTGCATCGATTACGGCCTCCACATGATCGTCACCGATCTCGGCGCCTGCGGCCTGGAAGATATGGACGACCTCGTGGCCGAAGGCGTGGCCAGCTTCAAGCTCTTCATGGCCTATCCCAACGTCCTCATGGTGGATGACGCCACCATTTTCAAGGCCCTCTCCCAAACCGCCAAAAACGGCGCGCTCATCTGCATGCACGCCGAAAACGGCAGCGTGATCGACGTGATCATAGCCCGCGCCCTCGCCGAGGGCAAGACCGCTCCCATCTACCACGCGCTCACCCGCCCGCCGCGAGCCGAATCTGAAGCCGTGCACCGCGCCATCGCCATGGCGGAAATCGCCGGCGCGCCGGTCTACATCGTCCACCTCTCCAGCGAAGACGCCCTCAATGAAGTCCGCGAGGCGCGCGACCGCGGCGTGCCCGCCTTCGCCGAGACCTGCCCGCAGTACCTGCTGCTCTCCATCGAGGAACTCGAGCGCCCCAATTTCGAGGGCGCCAAGTACGTCTTCACCCCGCCCCTGCGTCCCAAACACCACCTGCCGAAACTCTGGGAAGGCCTCAAGCGCGATCAACTGCAGGTGGTCTCCACCGACCACTGCCCGTTCTGTTTCGCCGACCAGAAGATCCTCGGCAAAGACGATTTCACCAAGATTCCCAACGGCGGCCCCGGCATCGAAAACCGCCTGCAGCTCCTGTATCACTACGGCGTGAACCAGGGTCAAATCTCGCTCAACCGCTTCGTGGAGATCACCTCCACCACCCCCGCGCGCATCTTCGGAATGTATCCCCGGAAGGGCGAAATCTCTCCCGGCAGCGACGCCGACCTCGTGCTCTGGGACCCCGCCGCGCTTTATACTATCAGTGCCGCCACCCACCACATGCGCGTCGATTATTCCATGTTCGAAGGCTACGAAGTCACCGGCAACGCGCGCACCGTGCTCTCTCGCGGCGAAGTCATCGTCGAGTCCGGCCAGTTCCTCGGCAAACCCGGACGCGGCAACTATCTGAAGCGCACCGCCCACGGCGGCGCTTGGAAATAACTGGAGGAAGAAGCATGATCGCTCTTGATTCGAAGGTCGCTCTCGTATCGTTCTATATCAATGGCGCCTGGGAAAAACCGCAGGGCCGTACCATGGGAACCGTCACCAACCCCGCCACCGGCGCTGTGTTGGCCGAGGTGCCCTACGCCACCACCGCCGATGTCGATACCGCCGTCCGCACCGCGCACGCCGCCTTCCTCAAGTGGCGCGAAGTGCCCGTGGTCGATCGCGTCCAGGTGCTCTATCGCTACAAGGCGCTGCTCGATAAGTACGCCAACGATCTCGCCGCCATCCTCACCAGCGAGAACGGCAAGACCATCGACGACGCCCGCATGGAAGTCCGCCGCATGATCCAGATGGTGGAAGTCGCCTGCGGCATGCCCAGCCTGATGATGGGCGATTCGCTCAACGATGTCGCCGCCGGACTCGACTGCAAGACCATTCGCCAGCCCATCGGCGTCTGCGCCGGCATCACCCCTTTCAACTTCCCCGCCATGGTGCCCATGTGGATGCACCCCTTCGCCATCGCCTGTGGCAACACGTTCATCCTCAAGCCGTCGGAAAAAGTGCCGCTCACCCCCACCCGCGCCATCGAACTCCTCCACGACGCCGGGCTCCCCCCCGGCGTGCTGAACCTCATCCACGGCGATAAGACGAGCGTCGACGCCCTGCTCCACCACCCGCTGGTCAAGGCCGTCAGCTTCGTCGGTTCCACGCCGGTCGCCAGGTACATCTACACCACCGCCGCCGCCGAAGGCAAGCGCGTGCAGGCCCTGGGCGGCGCCAAGAATCACCTCATCGTCATGCCCGACGCCGATATGCCGAAGACCGTCGAAGCCATCATCGGCTCCGCCTTCGGCGCCGCCGGCGAGCGCTGCCTCGCGGGCAGCGTCCTGGTCCCCGTCGGCGATGCCGCCGGTCCCTTGCTGGAACTCCTCGTCGCGCGCACCAAGGCGCTGGCAGTAGGCGATGGCACAGCCCCTGGCATCGAGATGGGTCCGCTGGTCACCGGCGACCACTGCAAGCGGGTCGCCAGTTACATCGACAAAGGCGTCGCCGAAGGCGCAGTCCCCCTCGTCGACGGCCGCGAGCGCAAGCAGGGCGCCCCCGCGGGGCAGGGCGGCGGCTACTTCCTCGGCCCCACCATCTTCGACCACGTGACTCCCGAAATGACCATCGCGCGCGAAGAAATCTTCGGCCCGGTGCTCAGCGTGATCCGCGTCAACACGCTCGACGACGCCATCGCCCTAGTCAACAACTGCCCCTTCGGCAACGCCACGGCGATCTTCACCGCCAGCGGTAAGAGCGCCCGCGAGTACAGTTCCCGCTGCGAAGTCGGCATGGTCGGCGTCAACGTAGGCGTTGCCGCCCCCATGGCCTTCTTCCCCTTCGCCGGCTGGAAGAACTCCTTCTTCGGCGATCTCCACGCCCACGGCAAAGACGCCGTCAGCTTCTACACCGAGCAGAAGGTCATCATGAGCCGCTGGTTCTAACGGGTATCGGCTCCGAGGAGTTGTTGTTCGATGACCATGAAAATTCGGTCGAACACCTCGAGTGGGGTGAGTGCCGGGCAAGGCAGCCGAACGTTGTCCACGCCCGGGTGATAATGACATCTCGGCTCAGTCAAAGGCGTTTTGTGAGCCTTCTCGTTGAGATCGAACCGATAAAACGACGGAGACTGATTTTCAGGCAAGTTCAGTTGGAAGCGGTATGCGACCAACGAACAGCGGCCGTTACTCTCTCGTAGAGTGATCCCGAATGACAATCGCGACCCGGATTCCAAGTGGAAATGTAATTCCGTGGGACCCTTGTCAAAGGATGGGCCCACCGAAATGAACGTCAGGCCATGGCTGTCGGCCTTCTTGAGGATTCGTGGAACGTCGTTAAGATGCCCAAGGGCGGCATCCTGCCATTGCAGGTAAGCCCGAATTTGGGCGAACGAGACACGCACAGACGGCAACTCAAGTCCTGCAAGAGATTGCTCAATCCCTCCTTCCAGAGTCTTCGCTCGTTCGTGCGCACGGGCGGGCATTCAGACAAGATCCCCACGGCCCAAGAGAACGAGCCACTCCACGAAATGGGGCTCAGGCGGAAGACCACCCGATTCTGCGCGACGGATTACCTCGGCACTGTTCATTTGGAAATGAGATTCCAGGTCCGCGATTCGCTGTTCACGTTCAGTGTCGGACATCGCCCCGCCGTCAGTTCCCAAGTTGAAGATGCTCCCTCCAACGATGCTTCGGATGTTTGGCGCATAGGAGCAGAGGTTCGTGACCCCGACGGCAGAAAGCCAAAGAACTACCGCGCCTTCGCGAAGCCAGGCGCTGCGGTTCGCATCCAGCGCACGCCACCGTTCGGCGTCGGCTTCATCCAAATCCGTTACCAAAACCGGGTCACCCGCCGATGCACGCAGGTCACCCCGTAGTTTCTCAAACGACGAGCCGGAACTGTGCACAACCCTGACCGGCTGATCGAGCACGGCAGAGAGATCCGCGACGAAGTTCGCCTGCGCATCTTCCCCCTCGGCCGGCCACAGCACGACGAACCAAGCGGAAGACCCACGGATTTCGAGGCGCCGGCCAATCTCAAACGCCGGCTCGGTGAGGAAATCCGTCACTTGGACTCCGGCTCTGGAAGTAGTCGCTCAAGTGCGGGATGCACTCTGAAGTCGGTCGCCGAGTACTCCAGCACCCGACCCGTTACGAGCAACTCGATGTTTGGACTGGCTGCCACATCGAAAGAACGCTCCTTTTTCAGCCGCCACAAGATCCCAATCTGCTCGGGGCCAAGCCCGCGAAGGTAACCCTCTCCCAACTGGTTGATGGCGGCGTTCGCGTGGGGAGCCAGAATTTGCTCGGCCCCTTCGATGTAGGCTGCCTCTCCCGCATCGCGAGCCAGGGTAATCAAGTCCCGCAGCACGCCACCAGACCCTACGCAGATGAGGTCGACCACGTCCTGCCCGAGCAGGTCCATTCCACCTCGGTGAGACAAGATGGATTTCAGATAGCCGCCAGCTTCAGGATCGGGACTCAGCGCCCTGATTTGATGGACTCGATCGAAATGCTCTGAAACCGCACGACCCTGGCCATAGAGTACAGACTGGGGCGCCGCTGCCATCACACCGACACGCATCTGACGGAGAGCGCGGAAGTCCTGGTCCACAACACTCCAGAATCTGTCGGGCGTTGGTAGCCGGTCTAGCCCATCGAAAATCGCAACGATGTCTAGGGAGCGCGCCTGGATCGCCGCGATGAAAGCCTCAAGGGACTTCTGGATTACCTGAATGTCGCGCAGGAGCACCGGGACCACCGGTGGCGGCAGCTTTCCGGGCACGCCCTCCGTCACGTAGTGACCAAACATCTCGGCCCGAAACCCTGGGAGCCGGTCAACCATCAAATCGGCTACAGTCTTGTCCGGCACCCAGACCGACTTTCTAGTCCCAAACGCGAATCGTTCAATATCACTCCCCGCGTTCTTCAGTGCTGTTTTGTCGGCGTCGTCAAGGTCATCCTCAAATCCCTTCCTGGAAAAAGCTCTCGCCAGATGCAGGCCGAAACTCGCTAGTAATGCCCCCGAGTTGAGGCTCGTGAGATCGGTTTCGGAAGAAATGTCAATATACAGGGAGAGTGTTTGGCCCTGTTGCTCAAGCAATTTTTCGGCCAACAGCAGTGCAGTGGTCTTGCCGGACCCTGTGCCGCCGACCACGAGTTGCTGACTTGCTGGCTCCAGATCGGCTCGCGCCACGAGGGCCTTGAACTGGGAGCCGTGCAAATCCTCGACAACCAATCCAGAATCTATCGTCAGCCTGGCGGGTGCAGTCGGATTGAGCTTTCGCATGTACTCGCGAAATCTCTCGCGCCGCTGAGACGCCTGCATAGATTTCGAAATCGTCGCCGGCATACCCACCTCAAACACGAGTATACAATTGTAATGGGTCACGATCTTTCCCCGCTTCATTCTCACGATATTCTCCGGTGCGTTCGTCACATTCCTCTCTGACGGTAAAGGCGGGGGCGCGTGGGGTCGGGATAGGATACTTCGTTGTATAGGCAGAACAGGGTATCCCGCGAGGAAGATTCAATAAGGAAGCCCCGGCGCCAAAGCGCGCCGTGGCGTCTTCGCGTTTTTAACTCCGAGGACAGGCTCGGAAGCTGATCCCAGTATTCTGTTTTTGAAAACACGAACCCCGCCGGAACCGATGTGGGTTCCGGCGGGGTAGGACTGAGGAACAGGTCTGGGCTACAGATCCGTCGCCAGCCTCGGGCCCCGGC
>JADGNS010000307.1 GCA_017883355.1 Candidatus Solibacter sp. | reverse complement strand
GGGCCTCCAGGCGATCAAGGCCGCGGGCGGTACCACGTTCGCCCAGGAAATTCAAACCGCGAAATTCGATGGCATGCCGAGAAGCGCCATCGCCGCCGGTGTGGTGGATTTTGTCCTGCCGCCGGCCGGAATCGCGCAGCGACTGGTAGCTATCGCGCGCAAGACTCACGTCCCAATCGAGCTTGGGGACGCGATTGAGGCGCCGGGGGATGCGGAACTGGCCCAGATACTGCGCCTGGTGCGGACCTTCACCGGGGTGGACTTCACGCACTACAAGCACAGCACTCTTTCGCGCCGCATCAAGCGGCGCATGGCCCTCCGCGGATTCCTCACGATGGAGGAATACAGCCGGGATCTCGAGCAGAATAGCGAGGAAGCAAGGGCGCTGTGCGAGAACTGTTTCGTCACCGTCACGGCGTTTTTTCGGGAAACAGCGGTCTTCGAGGAGCTGAAAACGAGGGTGTTCCCCGCGCTGCTTGAGCATAGAGTGCCCGACTCTCCGATCCGGATCTGGGTGCCTGGGTGCGCCACGGGCGAGGAGGCTTATTCCGTCGCCATCTGCTTGATGGAATTTCTGGAGGGCGCGAAGCTGACGATTCCGTTCGAGATTTTCGCTACCGATGCGAGCGAAACGGCGATCGAAAAGGCGCGCACAGGTACCTACAAGGACTCCGCGCTGGCCAATGTCTCGCAGCAGCGGTTGGCTCGGTTCTTCGCCAGGACGGAACGCGGCTACCAGATCGCCAAGAGCATCCGCGACGTATGCGTGTTTGCCAGGCACAACGTGGCGCAGGACCCGCCTTTTTCCAAGCTGGACCTCATCAGTTTCTGCAACGTGCTGATCTACCTGGGAGACGTATTACAACGCAAGGTGTTGTCGATTCTGCATTACGCACTCAAGCCAACGGGCTTCCTGGTACTCGGTCCCTCGGAAAGCGTCGGCACGCTGACCGAGTTATTTCAGCAGGTGCAGAAGACCCACAAGATCTTTGGCGTGCGGCCGGTTGAGAGTGTGCCAGAGCCGCGCCTCAGCCAAGGCCGCCGCGCCGAAGGCCGGGTGGAACTCCGGCAGACCATTACGGAGGGCCGGGCGGGAGCGGACGTGCTCAGAGAAGGCGACCGCTTGGTACTGGCCGAACATGGCCCCCCCGGCGCCATCATTGACGACGATCTGAATATCGTTCAGGTCCGGGGCCGCACCGCTCCGTACCTTGAGCTTTCGCCGGGCGATCCGACTCAGAATCTCCTGAAACTGGCGCGCGAAGGCCTGATTGGGGGGCTGGGTAAGGCGATCCGTGCCGCCAGACAAAGCAACCTCGCAACCAAAGAAGACGGTTTCCGGATCGAAGACGGGGGCCAGTTAAAGGACGTCACCATCCAGGTAATCCCGTTCAGGGGCTCGTCTTCTTCCGAGGACCGCTATTTCCTGGTCCTGTTCGAGGAGGCCGAGCCGAACCGGGGCCCGAGGGCGGCGCACATGCCCGCGATAAAGGACAACGTGGGAAGCGACCGGCTGCGGCGCGAGCTGGTAGCCACCAAAGAGTATCTGCAATCAATCGTCGAAGATCATGCCAGCACCCTCGAAGCACTGAGGGCGGCGAACGAAAAGGCGCAGGCCAGCAACGAGGAACTGGAAACCGCGCAAGAAGAGCTGGAATCGGCCAACGAAGAATTGAACACGTTGAACGAAGAGCTGAAGATCAGCAACGTAGAATTCAGCCGGGTCAACCGGGATCTGACCAATCTTCTGGAGAGCATCAGCATACCCCTGGTGATGGTGGGGCGAGACCTGCGCATTCGGCGCTTTACCCGCGCCATGGAGCCCATGTTGAATCTGATCGCCTCCGATGTGGGACGGTCGATCACCGATCTGCAGCCTCAAATGGAGCTGCCCGACCTGCGGCGGTTGCTTTTGGATGCGATGGAGGGCGGGAATCGCAAACCGCGCGATGTCCGCGACTCGTACGGCCGCTGGTATTCGTTGCGCATCCTCCCGTCCGCTGGACCGCATGGCAAAACCGACGGCGCGGTGCTGATGTTGATCGATATCGATGCCGCCAAGCGCGGTCTGGACTTCGCCGAAGGGATTGTAGAAACGGTGCGCGAGCCCCTGGTCATCCTGAACCAGAACCTGCAAGTCGTGAAAGCCAACAAGGCGTTCTACGGAACGTTCCACGCCGTGCCGGGGGAAACGGAGGAGCGTCTGATCTACGACCTCGGGAACGGACAATGGAATATCCCGAAACTGCGCGATTTGCTGGAGAAAATTCTCCCCGCCCACTCCACGTTCCGGGACTTTGAGGTCACCCACGAATTTGAACATGTCGGAACGAAAGTGATGCTGCTCAACGCGGCCGAGATCTTCAATCCGAATGCCCAGGCGCGGACGATCCTACTGGCGATTGAGGACGCAACCGAACGCAAGCAGGCCGAGGAAGCACTCCGCACAACCAATGCCGAGCTACAGCATTTTGCCTATGCCCTGACCCACGACTTGCAGGAACCTCTGCGCATGGTAGTCAACTTTACCGAGCTCCTGGGGCGGGAATATGCGGGAAAGCTGGGCAAAGAAGCCGACCAATTCATCTCCTATTCCGTGGATGGGGCCCTGAGGATCGAAGCCCTGCTGAAGGCCCTGCTTGCCTATTGGGAGGTTACCGGGCGCGAACAGGACAGCTTCGCCTCCATCGAGTGCGACGCCGTAATGGCCAAGACGCTCTTGAACCTCCAAGTGGCCGTTGCGCAGAGCGGCGCCATGGTGACTGCCGATCCTTTACCGACTCTGGTAGCCGAAGAAGTCACCCTAATGCAGATTTTCCAGAACCTCATTTCCAATTCGATTAAGTACAGAGGCGAGGAAACACCGAGGATCCATGTTTCCGCGGAGAGAGATGCGGAAGGCTGGGTGTTTGCCGTGCGGGACAACGGGATCGGCATCGATCCGCAAGACACCGACCGGGTGTTCGGCATGTTCAAGCGATTGCACGGCAGCGAAATTCCCGGCACCGGCATCGGTCTCGCGATTTGTAAGAAAGTGGTCGAACGCCAGGGCGGACGAATCTGGGTGGAATCGCAACCTGGTTCGGGAGCCACGTTTAAGTTCACCGTACCCAACGGCCATAGGGAGCCGGGACTCCGGCACGCAGAGTGAAAATGGACAACTCCGACGCGAACCGCCTGGAAGACGAAATCGAGCGCTTACGCAAGGCGCTCGACGCGGAAACACGGACGTGCCTCGAACTCCGGAGGCAGTTAGACGGGGCGAGCGCGGAATTTGAAGAGTTCGTCTCGATGACGGCTCACGATCTGCGGGAGTCCCTACGGGACGTGTCCTCATTCAGTCAACTGATGGCTGAGACCTATGCCGGCCGCCTCGATTCCGACGCCGGCGTATTCCTCGGGCGCATCCAGGCGGGAGCGGCCAAAATGCAGGCGCTCCTCGCCGACGTCGTGGACTACTGGGCCACCAGTGCCGGCGACCGGCAGCCCGGTCCGACGGACATGGAAACCGTCCTTCGCCAGGCGCTAGTCTGTGCGGACAAGCTGATCACAGAACATGCCGGAATCGTTACCCATGACCCTTTGCCGCGGGTGATGGGAGATTTCGAGATCCTCACCAAGGTCCTGCAGCATCTGATTCGGAATGCCCTCCAATACTGCGGCAAGCCTTCTCCGCGGGTTCACATTTCATCCAGGCGGGTGGACCTCGATTGGGCAATCTCCGTGCAAGACAATGGTCCCGGTATAGACCCGGCATTCCAAAGCCGGATATTCGGGGCGTTTAAGCGCCTGCACGGAAAAGAATACCCCGGAAACGGACTGGGACTCGCATTCTGCAAGAAGTCCATCGAGTGGCATGGCGGTCGAATATGGCTGGAATCGGCGCCTGGGGCGGGATCGGCATTCCATTTCACTCTACCTCCGGCCGACTAACATCTTGCCGGCGGCCGACTGTAAGGCAAAGTCCGCATTCCAGGTGCAGACTTTGCATCTCGCCTCCGGTGACTTTCCATTAACTCCATGCTGGCTCAGCGGTTGCAAGCCTCCAGATAGCGGGCTCATGTTCTGGACCATCCCGTGCAAGGGACTTTAGGCGGATGCGAGGGAAGAGGATGGCCATGAAGAGAGCAGACACCGGGATGGGCGGGTTCCAGGATGTCCTGGAACGAAAAGAGGCCGAGCTGGTTCACGTGTTGCGAAAGCGGGACGGCATTGCAATCGAGAAGAGCGCGGACGAAATGGACGAGATTCAGTATGCGTCGGAACGGGATCTGGCGATTCGAAACGTGGACCGCGAGTCCACCCTGCTGCGTGAAGTGAAAGCCGCCATGCGGCGGATTCACGACGGCAGTTTCGGAACCTGCATGGACTGCGAATCGGCGATCAGCCCGAAGCGCCTCGCGGCCGTGCCATGGGCGCAGCGTTGTATCCAGTGCCAGGATGCCGCCGACCAGGGTTGGCGGCAGACAACGGACCTGGAGAGCGGGGCTCTCGTTAATGCGGCGTGACAGCAAATCGCACTATAAGAGGAGAAGTTGATGGCACCGAGCAGCACATCGTCCGGATTGCAGACGCGGATCGAAGAGATAAGAGCCCATTTACCGGCCTCCAGCGCCACGGAGTACGGCAAGGGTCAAACCATCTACGATCCGGATAGCCTTTCGAACAATATCTACCTGGTGGTTTCAGGCAAAGTGGGCCTCTCGCAGATAGCCGAAGACGGCAGGGAGGTGCTGCTGGAAATCGTCCGGCCGGAGGAGTTGTTTGGCGAGTCGGCTTTCATCAATGTCCCTTGCCGCTCCCAACGGGCTACGGTCATCGAAAAGGCCCAGTTGATGGCCTGGGTAGCTTCCGACATCGAAGAACTCGTCATGAAGCAGCCACGCCTCGCGGTGGCGTTGCTGCAGATCCTCGCACAGCGCAACGCCGACTTCACTCGCCGGATCGAGAGCTTTGCGATCGACAGTATCGAACGGCGGCTGGCCCGCTCGCTGCTGCGCTTCTCCGAGCGCTTGGGTACGTTGGAGGAAGACGGGTCCGTACGGATGATGCCGTTTACTCACGCCCTGCTGTCACAGTACGTCGGGACCTCGCGCGAGATCGTCACCCAATATATGAACCGGTTCCGGAAACAAGGCTACATGACCTATTCGCGGCACGGCATCTTCCTCTATCGCGATGCTCTGGAGACGATGCTCGCTGGAAATGCCTACGCCTCGGCAGTAGACTAGCAACTAGTGTGAGACGATGTGGGGCAGGCTGGCAGCCTGCGGCGGGTTGGCAACCCGCCTGGAGCGCCGGTACGCAACCGGCGCGCAGCTTGACAAGCTGCCCCACAAAATCGGTCCGTCTCTAGTGGAACATGCCGAGCATGTAGGCTACCAGGAGAATGAGTAATATGGAGCCTAAGCCGATGCCAGCGCCGCCACCGTAACCCCACCGGCTGTGGCCATAGTACCCTCCGCCTCCGCCTAAAACCAACAACAACACGATAAGTAGTATCAACATTGTAAGTCTTCCTCTCTTCTGAGCCCTATCTCGCAGCCGGTTGGCCGAAGTTATTCTTTCTTGCCTGCCACCAGGAGCACGATGCCGCCGATGACCGCCACTGCGCCGGCGATGGGCGGCAGCGGTACATTATGGGTCTCGTCCCGAGTCGCGTGAATCGGCCCGATGTCCACAACCTTTTCGCGGGTCGTGTACGTAAAACCTCCCCACGCAAGACCCAACAGTCCAAGCCCGATCAGTATGATCCCGAGCGTTTTGTTCACGGCGCCTCCTTGTGGCGGTGGTACCTGCGGCAGGACCGCAGGCTACCGGTTATGTGTCAGGCGATCATAAGCAAATCCGCCGCCGCCGCCCGCAATGGCGCCAATCGCCGCGCCCTTGCCGCCGCCCGCAATCGCGCCAATCGCCGCGCCGACGCCCGCGCTGCCGGCCACAATGGCGACGGATCTTCCGGTGGACCGTCCGTGCCGCACTACGCGCCGCTCCTCATACATTCGGGGCTGCTGTTCGATCACCCGTGTCCGCACCATGCGGACGCCATATCTGCTCGCGTATGACGGAGTGGCATATCCGTATGCCACGGGTTGCGCGCACCCGTTCGCCGCGGGAGCGTCCCCGTAGGGCTGCGCCTGCTGGTCGCCGTCGTACATCGCTTGCGTGACTGGCGCTGCCACCGGAGAATTCGGCTGAACCGCCGCGGGACTCGTATCCCATGTGGTCCCCGCGCCCGTGTTGTAGGCTGCTGCCGGCGCCGCCTCGCGCGCACATCCGGCCAAGGCCAGAACTGCAATCACGGCAGACCCAACGCCAATGTAACTCATCTTCAGTCTGGGTTTCATGTGGAATCTTTTCTCATGTAAGAGTAAGCAACTGATGGGCCGTTGCGGAGTGGCACATCAATTGCCAAGTACTTAA
>JADGNS010000306.1 GCA_017883355.1 Candidatus Solibacter sp. | reverse complement strand
TTCAGCGGCGAATACGATGGCAATGTGGACGTCTTCACCGTGCCCGTATCGGGTGGCGTTCCCAAACGCGTGACCTTTCACCCGGATGCCGACCGCGTGGTGGGCTGGACGCCCGACGGCGCGCGCATTCTCTTCCGCTCCAACCGCCTCAGCCAGTCGCGCTACACGCAACTTTACACGGTGGCGGCCGCAGGCGGGCTTCCCGAAGTACTGCCGCTGCCCATGGGCTGCATGGGCGCTTATTCGCCCGATGGCAAACGCATGCTCTACGCGCCCCTGGACGGCGGGCAATTCGCGCCCGGCTTCACCAACTTCGTGGCCTGGAAACGCTATCGAGGCGGGTCGGCCAGTTACCTGTGGTTGATCAACTTTGCCGACCTGAGTATGGTCAAGGTGCCGCGCACCGATTCCAATGACATTTATCCCATGTGGATCGGCGACAAGACGTATTTTCTCTCCGACCGCAACGGCCCGATGACCCTGTTCAGTTACGATCCGCAATCGAAGAAGGTCACCGAGCTGATTAAGAATGCCGGTAAGGACATCGTCTCGGCCAGCGCGGGGACGGGCGGCATCGTTTACGAGCAGTTCGGGCAGATACATATCTACGACATCGCGAGCGGCAAAGAACACGCCGTCCCGATCGAGATTGCGGCCGACCTCACCGAAGTGCGCCCGCACTTCCAGAACGTGGCGCGCGAACTGCGCAACGCCGCGATTTCACCCACCGGCATGCGCGCCGTTTTCGAAGCCCACGGAGAGGTGCTGACGGTCCCCGCCGATAAGGGCGAGATGCGCAATCTTACGAACACGCCCGGTGTGATGGAGCGCGCGCCGGCGTGGTCGCCGGACGGCAAGACCATCGCTTACTTCTCCGACGAATCGGGCGAATACGCGCTGCACATCAAGCCGCAGAACGCGGGCGGGGAGACGAAAAAGATCCCGCTGGCCGGCAAATCGGCGTTCTACTTCGACCCCAAGTGGTCGCCGGACAGCAAGGCCATCGCGTTCACCGATAACATGGACAACCTGTGGATGGTGGAGATCCCGAGCGGCAAGGCCACCAAGGTGGACACCAACTATATCTACGATCTCAACCGCGTGTTCAACTGGTCGGGCGATTCGAAGTGGATTGCATTCGAGCGATACCTTCCGAACCGCCTGCGCGCCATTTCGATTTATTCGGTGGAGAGCGGCAAGAGCGTGCAGATTACCGATGGCATGAGCGACGCGCGGCGTCCGGTGTTCGACCGCGACGGGCAGTATCTGTATTTCATGGCGAGTACGAATTACGCTCCCACCACCAGCTCGCTCGATATGAGCAGCGACGAACACGAGGTCACCAGCAGCATTTACCTGGCGGTGCTGCCCAACAACCTCGCGTCGCCCCTGGCGCCGGAGAGCGATGAGGAAGGCGCGCCGGGCCCAAAGGGCACCCCGGCGGCGGATGGCGGCCGCGGCGGGCGCGGCGGCAACGGTGCGGCCGGCGCTACCGGAGCGGCGGCTCCCGAGACTCCGCCCAAGGAGGTGCGCATCGATTTCGACAAATTGCAGCAGCGCATCGTCGCCCTGCCGTTACCCCCGCGCGCTTACAGCGCGCTCGAAGCCGGACGTCCCGGCATCCTCTTTGTGCTGGAGCCGGCCGCCACGGGCGGCGGCGGCGGGCGCGGCGGCGCCGCGGGCGGTGGCGAAACGCTGACGCGCTTCGACCTGAAGACGCGCAAGAGCGAGAAACTCGCCGACGCGGTGGCTTCGTTCGACCTCTCCGCCAACGGCGACAAGATGCTGCTGCGCATGGGCGCCGCCGGTGGCGCGGGGCGCGGCGCCCCGGGCGCGGTCCCGCCGGCTCCCTCGTACGTCATCGTGCCCTCCGCCACGCCGGTGAAGGCGGGCGAGGGCACGTTGAAGCTGGCCAATATCGAAGTCAACGTGGACCCCATCGCCGAGTGGAAACAGATGTACCACGAGGTATGGCGGATCGAGCGCAGCTACTTCTACGATCCGAATCTGCACGGCGTGAACACGTCCGATTCGGAGAAGGAATACGAGAAGTATCTCGATTCGCTCTCCTCGCGCGCCGACCTCAACTACATCTTCAAGGACATGTTGAGCGAGATGACGAGCGGCCACCTGCGTGGCGGCGGAGGCAATATTCCGCTCGCCAAGACCATCCCGGGCGGCCTGCTGGGCGCGGATTACGAGATCGCCAACGGCCGTTACCGCTTCAAGAAGATTTACGCCGGGGAAAGCTGGAACCCGCAATTGCAGGCGCCGCTGGTGCAACCGGGTTTGAACGTCAACGAGGGCGACTACCTCTTAGCGGTCAACGGCCAGGACCTGGCGGGCAAGGACGATGTTTCGCGCCTGCTGGAAAATACCGCCGGCAAACCGGTGCTGCTCAAGATCGGCGCCGACGCCGCGGGCGCCAACGCGCGCGAGATCTCGGTGGTGCCGATCGCGAGCGAACTGCAGTTGCGCCACGCCGAATGGATCGCCGCCAACCGGCGCAAGGTGGATCAGCTCTCCGGCGGCAAGCTGGCCTACGTCTACCTGCCGGATACGGCGCAGGGCGGACTGACCAGTTTCAATCGCTATTACTTCGCGCAGTCGGACAAGCAGGGCGCGGTGATCGACGAGCGCTTCAATTCGGGCGGGCAGGTGGCGGACTACATTATCGAAGCCATGCGGCGGCAGTTGATGGGCTTCTGGAGCCCGCGGTACGGCGCCATCTACCGCACGCCGGCGGCCTCCATCCTGGGGCCGAAGGTGATGATCATTAATGAAATCGCCGGCTCCGGCGGAGACATGATGCCCTGGATGTTCCGCTACGGCAAGCTCGGACCGCTGGTGGGCAAGCGCACCTGGGGCGGGTTGATCGGCGTCTCGCAATATCCCGCGCTGATGGATGGCGGCAACGTGACTTCTCCCAACTTCGGATTCTTCAGCCCGGAGGGACAGTGGGACGTGGAAAACGACGGCGTCGCGCCGGACGCGGAAGTAGAGATGGACCCGAAGTCTGTCGGCGAGGGCCACGATCCGCAACTGGAGCGCGCCGTGGCGATGACGCTGCAACTGTTGGAGAAGAATCCGCCGCCCACGCCGAAGCGTCCCGAGTTCCCCAACTATCAGCGCCCGGTGAAGCCTGCGACGGGCGCGGGTTCGGGCGGGCGGTAGAAAGCGGCGCGGGACCGGTCCCGGACGGCTGCGCGCGGCGGTATGCTTGGGGCGAGAGGTGAATCGTGTATTGTCCCCAATGCCGGTGTGAGTACCGCGATGGTTTCACGGAATGCGCGGAGTGCCACGTTGCCCTGTTAGCGGGAACAGCTCCTCCAGAGCCGGCCAGTCAGTCCGATCCCACTCTTGGCTTGGTGGTGGTGCTGGAGACAAACAATCAGATCCAGCTCGCGCTGGTGAAGGGGTTGCTGGAGGAGGCGAAGATTCCCTATTTCATCCTGGGCCAAATCGCCACTCTGGTCTCGGACGTGGATGGGTTCCTGCATAAGTGGGTGCGAGTGCAGGTGCCGCGCGACCGCGAGGCGCAAGCCAGGGAACTTCTGGAAGAGTTGCGGCAGGCGGAAAGCGTCGCTGGCGAGGATAGTGCCGCGGAGCCCGGCGAAAAGGCCTGACCGCGAACAAGGAACGAGGAGGTGCTGGTGGATCGTCGCGAGTTTTTCAGTCAGCTAGGGATCGGCACTTATTCGTTGGTGGTGCTCTCTGGCGAGGCGGACGCGCAAACGAGAGCGCCGGCGCCGGCGGATTTCGACAAGGTCGCACCCCGGGACGCCGGGTTCGCGGCCGCCGAACCGCACATGCGCGAGGTTCGCCTGGAGACCGACGTCCTGGTGGCCGGCGGTGGCCTGGCGGGCGTGTGCGCGGCGATCGCGGCGGCGCGCCACGGAGCGCGCGTGGTCCTGGTGCAGGATCGCTCGCGGCTGGGCGGGAATTCCTCGAGCGAAGTGAAGATGCACGTGGTGGGCGCCAACCAGCACACGGCGCGCCCGGGTTGGCGCGAGAGCGGACTGATCGAGGAACTGCGCCTCGCCGACGCGGTGAACAATCCGCAGCGCGCGTGGGAGCTCTGGGATCTGCTGCTCTACGACAAGGTGGTGAGCGAGCCCAACATCACGCTGCTACTGGAGACCACGGTATTCTCGGCCAGCGTGCAGGACGGACGCATCACCGAAGTGGCGGCGCGTTGCGACAAGAGCGAGCATCTCTACCGCATACGCGCGGGCATGTTCTGCGATTGCACGGGCGATTCGCGTCTTGGACTGGAGGCGGGCGCCGAGATGCGCACGGGGCGCGAAGGGCGCGCGGAGTTCGGCGAATCGCTGGCGCCGGAGAAGCCGGAAAACCGCACGCTGGGTTCCAGCATTCTGTTTACCTCGCGGCTGTATCACAACCCGATGCCGTTTACGGCCCCGGCATGGGCGCGCAAGATTACTAAGGAGCAACTGAAGCACCGGCCGATCACGAGTTGGGAGTACGGCTACTGGTGGATCGAGTGGGGCGGCGATCGCGAAGTCATCGAGGATAACGAACGGATTCGTTTTGAGCTGCTGGCCATCGTGATGGGCGTGTGGGATTACATCAAGAACAGCGGCGAGTTCCCGGACAGCAAGCACTGGGCGATGGACTGGGTGGGGATGATGCCGGGCAGGCGCGGCAGCCGCCGGCTGGTGGGCGACTACCTGCTGAAGCAGCAGGACCTGATGCAGGGCAGTTTCGCGGACGCGGTGGCCATCGGCGGCTGGTCGATGGACGGGCATCCGCCGGAGGGCTTCGACCGGCCCGACCTGCCGCCCAACACGGTGCTCGCTCCGCCGGAGGTTTACGATATTCCGCTGCGCTCGCTGTACAGCCGCAACATCGCCAACCTGTGGATGGCGGGACGCAACATCAGCGCCAGCTACGTGGCGTTCACTTCGGCGCGCGTGATGGCGACCTGCGCGGTGGAAGGGCAGGCTGTCGGGACCGCCGCGGCGCAGTGCCTGGAGGCGCGCCTGCTGCCGCGCGAACTGGCGCGCGATGCCGGGCAGATCGCGAAATTGCGGCAGACGCTGCTGCGCGACGACCAGACCATCAAGGGCCTGACCAACGAGGATCCGCTGGACGTGGCGCGGGGGGCGAAGGTGACGGCATCGGCGGAAAGCGGCGCCGCCAGGGCCGCGCTGCTGCTCGACGGGCACGCGCGCGATATCCCCGATCAGAAGGGCGATGCGGCGGAAGTGCATCATTGGGCCGCGCCGGTAGGGGAAGGGCGCCCGGCGTGGGTGGAGCTTCACTGGGATCGCCCGCAGCGTATCGGCGAGGTGCAGATCACCTTCGACAGCGGGTTCAAACGGCAGCTTACGCTTTCCGCGCAGGAATCGCAGAACGTCAACCTGCTGCGCGCGGCGCAACCGGAGACGGTGAAGGACTACACGGTGGTGGCGCGCCTGGCGGATGGCACGGAGCGGCGCCTGGCGACGGTGAAGAACAATTTTCAGCGGCTCAACCGGCATCGCTTTGCGGCGGCGGAAGTGCAATCGGTGCGGGTGGAAGTCGAGGCCACCAATGGCGACGCGCTGGCGCGAATCTATGAGGTGCGCTGCTACGCATAGGGGCAGAGGAAGTCCCAGTTGCACGGCAACGCCAATTTTGGTACCCATTCTGATAACGACAGGAGCATTATGAATATTCCACGTAGAGACATGCTGAGCGCCGCTGCCGCGGCCTTCACCACCTCGCTGTTCACCGGAAGGGTCCGGGGCGCGAATGACCGTATCGCGGTCGGCTTTATCGGCCTGGGCGCCATGGGCTCGGGCAATCTGGGGTATGCGATGAAGGTACCCGAAGCCCAGCCGGTGGCTTTGTGCGACGTCTACCAGCCCCACCTGGAGCGCGCCGAGGCGGCCGCCAAAAAGGGCGGATTCACGCCCAAGAGCGTCAAGGATTTCCGCGACATTCTGGCGGATAAATCCATCGACGCGGTCTGCATCTCCACCCCCGACCACTGGCACGCCTACATGGCGGTGGAAGCCTGCAAGGCAGGCAAGGATGTCTACGTGGAAAAGCCATCCTGTACGTACGTGGATGAAGGGCAGAAGATGGTGCAGGCGGCGCGCAAGTACAAACGCGTGGTGCAGGCCGGGACCATGCAGCGCTCCGGCGGCTACTTCCGCAAAGCCGCGGAGATCGTGCAGAGCGGGGTGTTGGGCGAAGTCACGATGTGTCATGCGTTCCAGGCGGGTTCCACCAAGCGCGAGGGTTACGGCAATCCGCCGGACAGCGCGCCGCCGGCCGGACTCGATTGGGACATGTGGCTCGGACCCGCGCCCAAGGTGCCGTTCAACGCCAACCGTTGGGGCGTCGAGAAAGCGACGTTTCCGACCTTCCGCTACTTCTGGGATTACGCGGGTGGCGCGATGACGGATTGGGGCGT
>JADGNS010000305.1 GCA_017883355.1 Candidatus Solibacter sp. | reverse complement strand
CGCGGCAGTCCTGCTCACGGCGGCGTGCGGCCCGGCTTCGGTCGGGGAAAGGAAGGCCGAGGAGAAGAAAGCCGCGCCCCCTCCGGTGGAGTACTTCCACGTGGATGCGGCTACCGCCGGCACGGTCACGGGAGCCATCACGTTCGCCGGCGCCAAACCGGCCCGGCAGGCGATCTCCATGGAGGCGGATGAAGGCTGCCAGAAAGCCCACGCCGGCAAGCCGGCCTACGACGAAGCGGTCGCGACGGGCAAGAACGGCGCGCTGGCCAACGCATTCGTCTACATACAGGCCGGCCTCGAAGGCAAGAAATTCGAACCCAACACGCAAGCCGTGGTGCTGGATCAACGCGGCTGCATGTTCGTGCCGCGCATCATCGGCCTACGCCCCGGGCAAACCCTCTACCTGAAGAATGGTGACGCGGTGGCGCACAACGTTCATCCCCTGCCGGTGAACAACCGGGAATGGAACCAGGAGCAGACGCCGCAAGCTCCCGGCGTGGAGCACCGCTTCGCCCGGCCGGAGATCATGATCCCCGTGAAATGCAACATCCACGCCTGGATGCACTCCTATATTGGAGTGGTGGATCATCCTTACTTCGCCGTCACCGGCCCCGACGGCACCTTCCAATGGAAGAACGTCCCGCCCGGCGATTACACGGTCGCCGTCTGGCACGAGAAGTTCGGCAAACAGGAGCAGCAGGTCCACGTTGCCGCTTCTGCGTCCGCGGCAGTAAACTTCACGTATCGCTGAGATTCCATCATGAAAAACTTCGTCGTGTCCGCTGTCGCGCTCCTTGTGGGGTTGTGCATCTCCTGCGCGCCCGGGGGCCCTGCCTACCGCGTCTACATCAGCAATGAAGCCTCGGGCGACCTGACCGTGATCGATCCGGAGAAAATGGTAGCGATCGCCACGGTGCCCATCGGCAAGCGCGCGCGCGGCATCCACGCGAGCGCCGATGGCAAGCAGGTTTTCGTCGCGCTGAGCGGTTCCCCCTTCGCCCCTCCGGGAGTGGACGAGAGCACGCTGCCCCCGCCCGATAAGAGCGAGGACGGCATCGGCATCTTCGACATCGCGCAGAACAAACTGCTGAGGAAAGTCCCCGGCGGCAGCGATCCCGAACAATTCGCGGTTGGCAAGGACGGACTGCTCTACGTCTCCAACGAGGACGCCGCCGGCCTCAGCTTCGTCGACCCCGTCAAGGGCACGGTGCTGGCGACGGTGGCCACGGGCGCGGAGCCCGAAGGCGTCACGCTCAGCCCCGACGCGAAATTCGTCTACGTGACCAGCGAGGACAAAGGCACCGTTGCGGTGGTCGACACGGCCACGCGGCAGGCCGTAAAGACCATCCCGGTGGGACGCCGTCCGCGCGGCATCGTTTTCCTTCCCGATGGATCGCGCGCCTACGTCAGCAACGAAAACGACGCCACGGTGAGCGTGATCGATACGGCCAAGCTCGAAGTGGTGCAGACGATTTCCGTGGGCGCCGGACTGAAGCCAATGGGCATGGCCATGACGCGCGACGGCTCCAAGCTCTATGTGACGACCGGGCGCGGCAAGAAGGTGGTAGTGCTGGAGCCAGAGACCGGCAACCTCGCGGCCTCCTTCGAGGTGGGCGACCGCCCGTGGGGCATCGCTCTTTCGCCCGATGAAAAGCTCCTGTTCACGGCCAACGGCCCCTCTAACGACGTGTCCATCGTCGATGTGGCCACGCGCACGGTGCTCAAGAAGGTGAAGGTCGGCGACAAGCCCTGGGGCGTCCTGGTGATCAGCCGCTAGGGTTGTGTCCACGAAATAGATGGGCACGCGAGCGACGGGAAAAAGCCTAAAAGGCGGCTTGCAGCCAAGATTGGCTGCCCCACATGCGGCAAGCCGCAAACGGCGTTGGCGATTTCCGAAGGTCGCAGCGGCGCGTCTAAGGGCGGCGGGCGGATTAACAATCCGCCGCAGGTTGGCAACCTGCCCCACAGCCCCGCACGATTCGTCGTGGCGCGCGAAGAAACGAAAAGATAGTAGTACATGCGGAGGAAGAACGCTTACGGTTTGTCGGGCGGGGGATCGAAAGTGATGTTGGCTTCCGTCTGGAATTTGCGGTACTGGCGAAATTCCACGTTATTCTCGGCCACGAACCTGCCGCTCTTCGTCCTGACGAAGGCATGCGAGGGGAGCAGGAACTGCCTCCCGCCCACGGCGGCGAACTCGTAGTCCACGGTGGATTCGCTGGCAGTGATCGGAAAACTCCCCGGGATCTCTGCCTGCTGCGTTAAGCGCAGGGCCATGTGCGTCTCCTGGTCCACGTAGACCTCCCCGTGGTAAGGCACGACGATCAAGTTCGGACCCACCGGCACACTGCCGTACTGGATCTGATAAATCGAATGCTCGCGCGCGATGTGGAATGAATAGCGGGCCACGCGACGCTTGCGCAGGGTGGTCCAGCCCTTCCAGCGGAATTCCGCATTGGAGCGCGGATCGAACACGGAGAACAGGCTGGTGCCGAATTCGCCGGTGCTCAACGCCCCGCCCGCGTACATGTAGTCCAGCACCGTGGGCTTGCCGTTGACCTCCATCAACTTATAGTCTTCCTTGTGGTCGGAATAGCTGAGTTTGACGGTGAGCGTGTCGAGGGAGCGCCAACGGCCGTTGCCCTGCAGGTCCTGGGTCCGGTGAATTACCTCCGTGCAGAGGAAGTCCGGCAGGGAAGCAGAATACCGAATGGCCGCATCGCGCGCCTTTTCCAGCAGGCCGGCCTGCTCAGGCTCCAGCGGCTGCGCCAGCGCGGGGGCGCCCGCGGCCAGTAGAGCGCACAGCGCGAGATGGGCGGGCGCGGGCATTACATCCCGGGCGCGGCCGCGGCGACGTGCTGGCTGACGCCGGAGAACTTCTCGAAGTTCCTGTTGAAGCGGGCGGCCAGATCGAGCGCCGCGCGGTCGTAGGCCGCCTTGTCCGCCCACATGCCGCGCGCATCGAGGAATGCCGCCGGCACTCCGGGACACGATTTCGGCACCGACACTCCGAACACCGGGTGCCGCTCCACGGCGACATCCTTCAATTGGCCGTTGAGGGCCGCGTTGAGCATGGCGCGCGTGAAGCGCAGTTTCATGCGCTCGCCGACGCCGAACGGTCCGCCGGCCCAGCCGGTATTCACCAGCCAGCACTGGGCGCCGGTGCGCCGCAGTTTCTCCCCCAACAGCGACGCATACGTGGCCGCGGGACGGGGCAGGAACGGCCCGCCAAAACACGCGCTGAAGGTGGCCTGCGGTTCCTTACCGAGCCCGCGCTCCGTGCCCGCCACCTTGGCCGTGTATCCGCTGAGGAAGTGGTACATGGCCTGCTCGGGCGAGAGCTTCGCAATCGGCGGCAGCACGCCGAAGGCGTCCGCCGTCAGGAAGAAGATGTGGTTGGGATGCCCGCCCACGCTGGGAATCACGGCGTTTTCGATGAACTTCAATGGATACGCGGCGCGGGTGTTCTCGGTGACCTCTTCCGTATCGAAATCCAGCAGCCGCGTCTCGGCATCCATCGAGACGTTTTCCAGGACGGTCCCGAAGCGGATGGCGTTCCAGATCTGCGGTTCGTTCTCCGCGGAGAGGCGAATGCACTTGGCGTAACAGCCGCCCTCGAAATTGAAGACCCCGTGGTCGCTCCAGCCGTGCTCGTCGTCGCCGATCAGCCGGCGCTCGGCATCGGCCGAAAGCGTGGTCTTCCCCGTCCCGGAGAGTCCGAAGAACAGCGCCACATCACCCGCCGCGGAGGTGTTCGCCGAACAGTGCATGGGGAATACGCCGCGCTCCGGGAGCAGGTAGTTCAGGATGGTGAAAGCCGACTTCTTCATTTCTCCGGCGTAGCTGGTCCCGCAGATCAGCACCACGCGCTTCTTGAAGTTGATGACGATGCAGGTTTCCGAGTTGGTGCCATCCTCCGCCGGGTCGGTCTGGAAATCCGGGGCGAACAGGATGGAAAATTGGGGCAGGTGGTCGCCGGTCCGCTCCGGGTCCGGCCGGATGAAGAGCTGGCGGGCGAACAGATTGTGCCACGCCAGTTGGCTCACGACCCGGATGGGCATCCCGTATTCCTTGTCGGCGCCCACATAGCAATCCTGCACGTACACGTCGTGACCCTGCCAGAAGGCCATCATCTTGGCATACAGCCGGTCGAAATGGGCCTCCGAGAGGGGCTGGTTGACGTCGCCCCAATGCACGTGGGCATCGGTGGTCTCGTCGCGGACCACGAATTTGTCTTTGGGCGAACGCCCGGTGAATTGCCCGGTGCGGACGACGAACGAGCCGCCGCTGGCGATGTTCCCTTCCCTGCGCTGGATGGCGTGCTCCAGCAACTGCGCCGTGCCCAGATTCCAGTACGCAACGTTGAGGTTGCGGAAGCCCTGCTCCTCCAGACCGTGCCGGCTTGGCCGGATCCCAGCGTTGGCGATCTGCTTACGTTCAGTCAGCATGATAGATTTCTTTTCCAATCGGGCCGCGCCCGTATCGTAGAATTGTCTCATGAACCGAATAGTCTGGGCATGTGCCCTCGCGCTCGTCCTATGGGTAGGGCGGGGCCGCGCCCAGGTTATCGAATTCGAGTCGAATGGTCTTAAGTATGAGACACTTACGAAATCGGGCGTGACTATTATGTTCGCCACGCTGCCGCAACGCCTGCACGATTACGCGATTCTGCAGGTGGCGGTTTCCAACGGTTCGAAGGCCCCGTACATGATCCGGCCGGAAGATTTCACCTATGTCCGCCTGGATGGCTCGGTGCTGCGCGCCAGCGCGGCGCGTGTGGTAGTCACGTTGCTGGAGCAGAAGGGCTCAGCCAGCGACGTGATCAAACTGGTCACGAGCTACGAGAACTCGATTTACGGGAATCAACACCTGAAATCCACCAACGGCTACGAACAGCGCCGGCAGAGCGTCCTGGCCATGGGGTCGGTGAGGCTGAAGGCGGCCGCGGCGGCCAGCGCCCTGGCTCTGGTGCAGACGAAGTTGATGCCTGGGGAATCCACCGACGGCGCCGTCTTCTTCCCGACGGAGGGGAAGGTGCTGGGCTTCGGTCACCTGGTGGTGCGGACCAGCACCGACATCTTCAATTTCACTACCGATTAGTCCACCGGCACGACGTCGCAGGCACTTCGCGGGCCACGCTGGTGTCTCAGCCTTCTCGTCTCGGACCAGAGGCGGTCTTCAGCGGGAGTTCCAGAATAAAGGTGGCGCCGCGGCCCGGCCCGTCACTTTCGGCGCGCAGGGAACCGCCCATCTGGCTGGCCACCAGGGCGCAGGAGTGCAGGCCGAAGCCGTGGCCGTCGGCCTTGGTGGTAAACCCATGTCCGAAGATTCGGGTCAGGTTTTCGGGCGGCAATCCCACGCCCGTGTCCTCGACCGCCAGGCTGACGCGGCTCTCGCCTAGCCGGCGGATGCGGATGCGAAGCACTTTCTCGGCGGCATCACCGGCCTCCTGCATCGCCTGTTTGGCATTGCGCAACAGGTTGAGCAGGATCTGGAGTATCTGGTGCTTGTCGGCCGCGATATCCGGCACCGGCTCGGAATCGCGCTCGACCCGAATCCGGTGGCGGACCAGTCCCGGCTCCACGATTCGCAGGGCGTCGTCCACCATGTCGGACAGCCGGACATTCTCCACCAGGCCGGACACCTTGGCGTAGCTCTGTTGGGTGGCCACAATCTGCTTGATGTGACCCACGTGAGAGGAGAGCAGCTCCAACTCTTTCAACAAATCGTCGCGCTCCGAATGGAAGTGGCTGCCTAGTTTTACCAGATAGGGGAGCACGCGGCGCCCCTTTGGGTCGGTGCCCAGGAACTCCGGAAGGTCGGAGGAATGCTGCTCCAGCATGCCGATGAGAGTCACCAGATTGTCCACCCGCGACTCCCGAATCCTGCCGGCAACCAGCGTGGTAGATACATTCACGCTGTTCAGGACGTTGCCGACATTATGCAGGACGCCGGTAGCAATCTCGGCCATGCCCGCCTCGCGCGAGAGCTTGATGAACCGCTGTTGGGTGGCGGCCAGTTCGGCGTGGGCCCGATCCTTGGCCTCGATCTGTTCGCGGAGTTCGCCGGTTCGTTCGAGCACACGCTGCTCCAGCGCGGCTTTGGCCTCCTCCAGGGCGGTGCGGACGCGGTGCCTGGCGATGGAGGCGCCCAGCATGTCGGCCACGGCCCGCAAGCTGTCCCTTTCGGCTTCTCCCCACTCACGCTGCTGGACGAAATCGTCGAATCCAACCATTCCCCACCACTCCCCCGCCACCACGACGGGAACGAAGATCGTGGACCGTATCCTACTATCAATCGAGTCGCGGTACGATTTCTCCAACTCGGCAGGCAGCACCGTAACCGTCTGCCCGTCTTTCAGAAGTTCCACCCAGCGCTCCGCAACTTCGGCCTGCCAGGGAAAATCCTGCCACCCTCCCGGGCGGGATGGCGTG
>JADGNS010000304.1 GCA_017883355.1 Candidatus Solibacter sp. | reverse complement strand
GCGGCCATGACCGCGCGGCGATGGGACGTTCGCTCCGATTCCAATTCGGCGAGGGCGCGGACGTAGGTGAGGGCGTCTCCGCTGACGGAAACCGCCGCGTCGTCGCAACAAAGCTCGCGCTCCACCCGGATGTGTCCGGAGACCCACCAGACCGCGGGATGGTAGAACAGCAGGGCCTCTACGAAGCACTGCAAAAAGTTGACCAGATAGTCGTGGCGGCGGATGTGCGCCAGTTCGTGCAGCAGGATGGATTCGACTTGTGCGGGCGGCAGGCCCGCCAGCAATCCCACGGGCATCAAGATGACCGGTCGAAGATAGCCGATGAGTACGGGCACTTCCGCCAGGCAGGATTCCAGCAGGGTGACCGGCCGGGAGACGCGCACGCGCGCGGCGAGACGGGCGATCCGGGCCTGCCAGAACTGGGGGGCAGCGCACACGCCCCTGCGCCCGAGACGTCGCGCGGCCATCCAGCTCGCCACGCCGCGCAGGTGGAAGGCGAAGACTCCGGCAATCCAGAAAGGGGCCAGCCAGGGCAGATAGTCCACGGCACGGAAGCGCGCCGGGACCACGATCGGCCCGGCGCCGAGATCCGGCGGGGCAGGCGGGATGGAGAGAGCAGGCGTCGAGTTGCCCCGAATTCGCTGCTCCGCCAGGACGTGCTGGAAGGTGACGCAGAAGGCGGTCAGGAGGGCGAGCATGGCCAGGCAGCCCGCGGCGTATCGTGCGCGCGGGGATCGCAGCACGCCGAGCGCGGCGGCCAGCAGGAGGGCCAGCAGCGCGCCTTCCCATAAGGAGTGCGCCAGCGTCCAGCCGAGGGCGGCAGCGGCGGGAGTATGTACCCAGATTTCGAGCAGGCTCATCGCGTCCCCTTTTCGTATTCCTCGAGCAGGCGGTGCAGCTCGGACAGTTCTTCTTTCGACGCTTTTTGGGCGGACAGGGCGCCCAGCAGGAGGCTGCGCGCGGAGCCGTTGAATGCCCGCTGGAGGAGGTCGCCGGCCAGTTGCCGCTGGGTCCGTTCGCGCGGCTGGGCGGCGCGGTAGATGTGGGCGCGCTGCTTCTCGTCGCGGCGGACCAGGCCTTTTTCCGCCATGATCTGCAGCATTTTGAGCACGGTAGTGTACTGGGTTGGCTTGCGGGCGCAGATGGCGTCATGCACTTCGCGGACGGTAGTTGGCCCGCGGCTCCAGAGGACGGTGAGGATTTCGAGCTCGGCGTCGGTGGGTCTGGGAAGTTTCTCCGCCATATACGAAGAAGTTACTACGAAGAGGTTCGTATGTCAAGAGGGAAAAGAAAAGAAAGAAGTCCGAGCTTCGCTCGGATGGACAAGGCAGAGCCTTATCCCACTACTGTTTTTTTTCGCCTAGTTTTTCGCCGGGGCGCAGGAGGGTGGGCGGTTTCTTCCTGGGGGCGGCGTCATCCTCGGCCTTTTCGTCGGGCGCCTTGGAGGCGTTCTTCTTCTTGGCGTCGTCGGCTTTCTGCCCCTCTTTCTCGATGGGGGTCATGGTGGCTTCGACGGCCTTCTTCTGCGCCTGCTGGCGCTGCTCCACGTCGATACCGCGTTTGCCCAGATCCTGCTCGGCCAATTCCAGGCTGTCGGCCGTGGTCTCGATGGCCTGGGTGAGAGAGAACTCGTAACGCTCCAGATCTTTGGGCCGGCTTTCCTCAATCTGCTTGAGCATGGGAAGTATGGCCTTTTCGACGGCGGCTACGGCGGCGAGTCCCACGGCGATATCGGTGTGGCGCGCGCTGGCCGCATCGGCGACGGTATCGATGGCGTCGAGGATCTTGGAGTACTCGTCGAGCGTGTCGTGGATGAGGATCGAGCGGCCGGGCTTCTCCTTGCCGAGCAGATTGTGCACCAGATCGAGCCGCAATTTGGCGAAATCGGCGTAGAGTTTGAGCCGCAGGTTGGGCTCCTGCGCTTCCTTGATCTGATCGATTTCGTCGGCCGTCAGGAAATCGCGCTGGGCGGCCAGGGGCGCCACCAGAAGCAGACAGCAGAGCAACGTTTTCATTTGCCTTTGCCCTCCATCAGGCCGGTCAGCAAGTCGTCGTGTACCTTTTGCAGACGGGCCTTGGCTTTGTCCAGCACGGGCCGGTCTTCGAATCCCATGTCGTGCTGCAAGGTCTCGAGTTTCTTTAACAGGTTGCGGGTTTCGATTTCGGCCTGCTTGAACCAGCGGGGACTCTTGCGCGGATTCTTGCCGGTGCTTTCGAGCGAGTCCCAGGCGAGGTCGACGGATTCCTGGATCTCCAGCGCGGCGGCCGCCAATGCAGAGTTGTCGCCCTTCTGATAGGCTTCGCGGACGGCTTTCAGGGCGGAGCCCGCGTTCTCCAGCGCCAGCCTGGAGCGTTTGCCGAGATCGCGTTCGAGGAGGGCGGCCTTCAGGTCGGCATGGAGCAGGCCGGGAACAAGGCCCAACGCCAGCAGCATCAGGATGGTTCGTGTGGCTCTCACCGCTTGGCTTCTCACCGTTTGTCTAGCTCCCTTTGCAGGATTCGCACCCGTTGGCGCGCCTGGAATTCCTGGTTCGGATTCTTGCCCTGGCTGGTGGCGAGGAAATGCTCGTAGGCATCCTTGGCCGGTTTGATCTGGCGCAGCTTATCCAAGATGATGGCGCGCAGGAACCAGTTGCCGGCGGCATTTTCGCCGTTTTTGGCGGCCTGTTCGAAAGCGGTGAGTGCTTGCGGCAGATCGCCCGCCATGTAGAGCATGCCGCCGAGTTCGGTCCAGGGCTTTGGTTCGGCCGGCTTCAGTTTGGCAGCTTCGTAGAACTGGCGGGCCGCCGGGGGGAATTGCCGCTTGTCGCGCAGGGCGCGCGCGTACATCAAGCGCAGGTCGTAGTTGGCTGGTTCGGCGGCCACGGATTGAGCGAGCAAGGGCAGCGCCCGATCCAGTTTGCGGGTGAAGACGTAGGCGGCGGCCAGGGCGCTGCGGTTGGCGGGGCTAGGGTCCTTAGCGAAGGACTCCTCCAGGTGGGGGACAGCATCCTCGAATTGTTTGGATTCGAGCAGCAATTCGCCCATGCGCGTCTGGGCGGCGGGGTTATCCGGAAACTCGCGGTAGATATCGATGGCTTCGCGGTTCTGGGCGGCCTTCTCGTAGAGGCCGGCCAGTTCCAGGAGGTAGTCGCGGTACTTCGGCTCCAGTTGGGCCGCCTGGCGGAAGTAGGCGGCGGCGTCGTCGATGCGTCCCTGCTGCACGAGGACCTGCGCCATGCCGAGCTGGGCATCGGCGGATTTGGCATCGAGCGCGAGGGCGAGTTGGTAGCTCTCTTCGGCTTTGGGATAGTCGCCGGTCTGGAGTTGGGATTCGGCCAGGTAATAGCGCGGGCGGAACTCGCGGGGCTTCTGACCCGCGGCGTCCTCGAAGAACGGCAGGGCCTCGGCGGGGTTCTTCTGGCGCAGCAGGACGATGCCGCCGTTCAGCTCCGCCTCGTAGAGCCCGGGCTTGAGTTCCAGGGTCTTGCGATATTCGGCAACGGCTTCGGGATCCCGCTGGAGCAAGGTGAAAGCCATGGCGAGGTTGAAGTGGGCGAAGTAGTCCTTGGAATCGGCGTCGATGGCTTTGCGGAATGCCTGTGCGGCGGCTTCGTACTTACCCTCGTCGAGGGCCTTCATGCCTTCGGTGGTGTAATCGGCCTGGAGGAGCAGGAGAAACGCCGCGGCGGCCCACATAGTCTAATTCTATCGCCGCGCGATTGCCTGCGCGGTAAAACCAGCGTTACTTCTTTGCTTTGCCCGGCACCGGAACGTCGGGGCTGTCCGAAGTGAAACTCAGCGGGATATCCACATAGGCGGTTTTTTCCCCGGTTTCGTCGGTAAGCTTGATTTTGTAGTGGCGCGGGGGCGCGTCGAAAAGCGCATTGCCCTGCTGCGATTCGGCGGGCTTGACGTTGCGCAGGTATCCGATATGCTGCGGCACACCTTCTCCGGAACTCAGTTCGGGGTAGGTGTTGCCGCTATCGTCCTCGATGGTGAAATTGGGCACGATGACGTCGGTGCTGTAGCTGTTGACCGCGCTCAACCGCACCAGGAAGAAGCGATGCTGTGGGATGCGGGCATCGGCGCCTGAGCCGATGTGGGTGAGCCACTGGGTTTCAAATACCTTGTAGACGATGTGTCCGAGGGTGACCGGCTCGCCCATGGCGAATGTCTGCGCGGCGGACGGCCTCTCGCCGCTATCACCGCAGGAAGATAAGAGGGAAGCGGCGGCGACGGCCGCTAGGAGGAGCAGGAACCGGAGTTGTCGCATGTAGCTAACTCATTGTCCACACGGACCGGGTGGGTGTCAACACTGGTGATACCGGGACTACCGGGATGCTACTGGCGCGGCTGGCGTTCCTGGAGAATGCGTTCGAATTTGATGCGCTGCTGGTCGTCGAGGATCTGTTCGACCTTGGTTTTGCTTTCGCTCAGCACGGTGCGGTAGTACTGCCAGAAGTCGTTGAGGATGGACTCCATCTGCTCCTGCTGGGCGGGCGTGAGGTTGAGTTCGTGCTTCATCCGGGAGAAATAGAGTTCCCTGCCGATGGCGGTGTCGAAGGAAGGTTGGTGCAGGCGGTTATGTACGCCGAAATTCATGGCCACGGCTCCGGCCGCGGCGCCGCAGAGGAACACCAGGGTGAGGGTGACCATGCAGGCAACCTTGGGATCCCACGATCGGGCGAAGCTCGCTTTCTCGAGGAGATTAGGGCTCATAGGTTGTCATCGTGGCCAGCATGTTCTCCTGGGCCCGGGCGGTATCGTAGGCGGGCGAATCCTGCTGCGCCATTACGGCTTCGGGGGAGAGGCCGGTGGGGTAGTCACTTTCGTAAGAGACGAGATAGCTGCCGAGCGCCGCCAGGGTGAGGAGCGAGGCGAAGACCAATCGCCGCCCGAAGGCGAAATCGAGGGCGAAGAAGCCGGCAAAAGAGGGCACGGCCTGGCGGTGTCCCACCTGACGCATCACGCGCGCATGAAATCCGGGCGCCGGCGCCACTTCCGTTTCCACTTTGAACGCGTCGAACCACTGGGAGACCTGCTGCATGCCGGCCACTTCGTGGCGGCACGTCGCGCAGTTGCCCAAGTGCGCCTCGATATCGCGGAGAGCCGCCGGCTTCAGCGTGCCGGACAGGTACTCCTCGAGGCTCTCCATTACTACCGCATGCATAAGCTTCTTCCCTGTAAAGAACGAAAATACCACGTCTCAGCCCACCCTTTGCGAGTCTATGGACCGCTTGGCCCGCCCGCTTCCGGGAACCTTGCCACTTACATGCTCAACCGGACTTCTCAACCAGCCACGAGGCCGGGAGCCCGGTCGAGGCGTTGCGCCGCCTTCACCAGCTTCTGGCGCGCCCGAAACAGCTTCACTTTGATGGTGTTCTCGTTCATGCCGGTCCGGGCCGCCAACTCTTCCACCGAGAACCCTTCAACTTCCTTCATTGTCAACAACATACGCTCTTCTTCGGAAACCCGTCCGAGGAGCTTCACCAGGTAATCGCGGCGCGCCAGGGTAGTATCCATGGGAACCTGGCGATCCACGGCCGGCTCGGAGTTTTCCACCCGGCGCACCTCGTCCTCGCTCATATCGCTTTCGTAGACCAGCTTCCGGACCTTGCGCTTGCGCAGGTAGTCGAAGCACTCATTGACGGTAATTTTGTAGATCCAGGTGATCAGCGAACTGCGGAAATCGAAGCTCTTGACGGAGAGGTAGACCTTCGCAAATACTTGCTGTGCAATGTCTTCCACGTCGTTGCGTTGGCGCACGATGCCGTGGATGATGGAGAAAACCTTGGTTTGGTAGCGCTCCACGATCTCGCGAAACGCCGCCTCATCGCCGGCCTGCGCACGCTGCACTAACGCACCTTCCGGGGTATTCTGGTAGTCCACTCTGGTTTTCGCCGCAGCCTTACTACCGAACCCCGGGATTGAGAGTACGCCGGTGAGTGTTCCCATATACCGCTACCGACGCATACCAACCCTACCGGGTTTCAGCGGATACACTTTGCACGATAGCACGCCCCGCCGGCGCGGGTCAGCGGCGCTCCGATTCGGGCGCCTCGCTGTTCAGGGTCGATTTTTCCGCGACCGAACGCCGCATGGCGCCATCTAAATGATTGAACGTTGGAGCGATGAGGTCCCACCAGTATAATGGGGGCCAGGGAAAATCCCGAAAATTCAGGAGTAAATAGACAACATGGTGCAAATAACCGAAAGAGCGATCGGCAAGGTGAAAGAGATCATGGGTTCCCAGGACCCCGCGCCGAGCGGACTGCGTATCTCCGTGGTGGGTGGCGGCTGTTCCGGGTTCAGTTACTCAATGGCCTTCGAAAACCAGCCCAACATCTTGGACAAGACGTACACCTACGACGGGTTGAAGGTGTTCGTGGACCAGGCCAGCCTGCTGTATCTGGATGGCGCCGAGGTGGATTTCGTGGAGACGCTGGAAGGTTCCGG
>JADGNS010000303.1 GCA_017883355.1 Candidatus Solibacter sp. | reverse complement strand
AGGCTCGGTCCGAAACTTCTGCTGGTCGCGGGCATCGCGGTTTCGGCGGTCTGCAACATCACCTTCGGCGCCGCCAACGGCTTCTGGACCATCATGCTCTTCCTGGCAATCAACGGGCTGGCACAGGGGACGGGTTGGCCGGGCTGCATCGGCAGCCTCGCCTTCTGGTTCCGGCGCGAGCAGCGCGGGAGCATCCTGGGAGTCTGGTCCACGTGCTATCAACTCGGGTCGTTTGTCGCCACGGCGTTCGCCGCCTACCTATTGGGCCGGGCGGGATGGCGCTGGTCTTTCTTCGGATGCGCCATGGTGCTGTTGGCTATCTGGGCTGTGGTCCTTCTGCTGCACCCAAACCGGCCGGAGAGCGTTGGGTTGCCGCCGATCGACGAGGATTCCGGAGAGGCCTCGGACGCGAAGGACAACGCCGGGAGCGCGCGGGACCTCGGCTGGACCCGCGACACGGTCATCACCGTCATGACCATGGGGCTAATCTATTTCGCCATCAAATTCCTGCGCTACGCGCTGTGGAGTTGGGCGCCGTTTTTTCTCCGCCAGAGCTTCGGGCTGGCGGGAGACCAGGCGGGTTATCTCTCCACAGTCTTCGAATTCTGCGGGTTCTTCGGCGTGATCGCGGCAGGGGTGGTGTCCGACAGATTTTTCCATGGCCGCCGCGCCTTCGTCTCGCTCGCTATGCTGGCGATGATGACCCTCTCGTTTGTGCTCATGGCAACGCTGGGCGCCAAGAGCGTCGTGTTTTTCACAATCGCCATGGGAATCGCCGGCTTCATGCTGTTCGGCCCCGATTCGCTGCTATCCGGTGCGGGCGCGATTGACGTCGGCTCCCGGCGCGGCGCTCTGGCGGCTGCGGGTATCATCAATGGAATGGGATCCATTGGTCCCATCTTCCAGGAAGAGATCATCGGGCGGATGTACAAGTCTTCCGGCCAGCAGCTCTTTCCGATTCTCTTCATGTTAGTGTGTGTTTCTGCGGCCGGCACTCTGGTGACCGGACTGCTGTGGTACAGAGCCCGAGTGGGAAAGGCGAATATATAGATCCATGCCGCACGTTCGTGTGATTTCGTTTGATCTTTGGGATACGGTATTGGCGGACGATTCGGACGAACCGAAACGGCGGCAACTCGGCCTGCCTCCGAAACCGGTGGAAAGGCGGGATCTGGTCCATAGCTTCCTCTCGCGTCACGCGCCCATCGAACGGGCGCTGGTTGATTGCGCCTACGACACGACGGACGCCGCCTTCCGGCATGCCTGGCATCAACAACATGTCACCTGGACTGTCGAGGAGCGGTTGCGCATCCTGCTGGGCGGGCTCAAGCGCAGTCTGCCGGAGGAAGAGATGCGGGAACTGGTGCGGCTTCACGAAGACATGGAACTGCGCGTACGCCCCGATCTCGTGCCCGGGGTGGCCGACGCGCTGAAGATCCTCGTGCAGCGATACCGGCTGGTGGTGATCTCCGACACGATTTTTTCACCCGGCCGTGCGCTGCGGGAGTTGCTGGCGGGCTACGGACTGCTCGAACATTTTTCGGCCTTCGTGTTTTCCGACGAGGCCGGCTGGTCGAAACCGGCGCCGCAGGTCTTTCACCGCGCCGCCGAACTGATGGGCTGCCAACTCGGCGAGATGGTGCACATCGGCGACCGCGAGCGGAACGATATTGCCGGGCCAAAAGCGCTGGGAGCCAGGGCGGTGCTGCTGACAGCGGCAATCGACCGCGGCAGCGATGGGACCCGCGCCGACGCGGTGTGCTCCGACTATCGCCGCCTGCCGGGTATCATCGAGTCCATGGACATCGCAGACGAAGCAACCGCTCCCTCGGAAGGTGAGAAAAAATAAATGGCCGCCGATGAACGCCGATCAACGCCGATGAAAACAAAGAATGCGCCCGCAAGCGGGCGTTGGCAAGCTAAAGCATGCCCCACCATTGCAGGAGCACTCATGAGCAATTTATGCCCATACGTTTTCTGATCATTGACGGATACGCCAAGGCCAGCCGCGACGATTTCGACCTGGTCGGCATGAAGCACGCGGCGAGGCTGTACGCGGAGATGCTGAAAAGGTGGCTGCCGGAGGCCGAATACGTTTTCTGGTTCCCGACCGACGATCCCACTCCTCCGGACGCCCAGGGGCCGGAGCACTATGCCGGCATCCTGTGGACGGGCTGCAACCTCACCGTCTATCACCGGGACAATCCGAGCGTCGCCCGGCAGATCGAGTTCGCCGCGCGGAGCTTCGATGCGGGGACCCCCGCCTTCGGATCCTGCTGGGGACTCCAGGTCGCCGCCGCCGCGGCCGGGGGCACGGTGTCGGCGAACCCGCGGGGGCGCGAAATGGGAATCGCGCGCAAGATTCAGCTTACGCCGGAAGGCCGGAAGCATCCCATGCTGGAAGGCAAGCCGCCGGTATTCACCGGCTTCATCAGTCACCTCGACGAGGTAACGCAACTCCCTCCTGGGGCGGTGGTGCTGGCCACCAACGATTTCACCCACGTCCAGGCCCTGGAAGTGCGGCACGGAAACGGAACCTTCTGGGCGGTCCAGTATCACCCGGAGTACGACCTGCACGAGATGGCGCGCCTCATCACGGCGCGGGCGCAAAAGCTGCTTCCGGAGGGCTTCTTCGCCGGCCCCGAGGACCTTGCCGGGTACGTGGAAAAGCTCGAGGCCCTCAATCGCGAGCCGGATCGAAAGGACCTGCGGTGGCAGCTCGACATCGATGACGACGTGCTGAGCGACGAAGTCCGGCAGTTGGAGTTCCGCAATTGGATCAACAAAGTTGTGCTGCCTCGCGCGGCAGGAGCGTAACATGTTCGACGAAATCACGACGTTTTCATTTCCCACCCGGATCGTCTTCGGGCGCGCTGCCGTGCGCCGCCTTCCAGCGTGCCTGGAGGAGACGGGAGTTCGCAAGCCGCTGTTGGTGACCGATCCCGGCCTCCGCGCGTCGCCCGCATTTGATGCCGTGGCCTCCGTGCTCACCGAGGCGGGAACGAGCTACGCGGTCTTCGACGGGGTGCACGGAAACCCGATCGAGGAAGACGTGCTCGAAGCGGTTGAGATGTACCGCTCCGCCGGCTGCGACGGCGTCATCGGCCTCGGCGGCGGAAGTGCCATCGACGTCGCCAAAGCCGTGGTGGTGATGGCCCGCCACGCAGGCGCGCTGGCCGATCTGGAGGCGCAGGCCGGAGGCATGGACCGCATGACGGGTCCTTATGATCCGATCATCGCCATTCCCACAACCGCGGGAACCGGCAGCGAGGTGGGGCGCTCCTCGGTGATCACTTCACACAAGCTGGGGCGGAAGATCATCGTCTTCAGCCCGTGGCTGATGCCCAAGAGGGCCATCCTCGATCCGGAGCTTACCGTCAGCCTTCCGCCGTTCCTGACCGCGGCGACGGGTATGGACGCCTTCACGCACTGCCTGGAATCACTCACCTGCCCGGTGTTTCATCCGCTGTGCGACGCCATCGCGATCCATGGCCTGGAACTGGCGATCCGTTATCTGGAGCGGGCCACGCGCGACGGCAAGGATATCGAAGCCCGCGGGAACATGCAGGTCGCGGCGGCCATGGGAGCCATCGCGTTCCAGAAGGATCTGGGCGCCACGCACTCCCTGGCGCATCCGCTCTCCACCGCGTTTGGCGTTCATCACGGGCTCGCCAACGCTTTGTGCCTTCCGGCCGTGATGCGCTTCAACCTGGTAGCGGCTGCGCCGCACTACGCACGCCTGGCCCGCCTGTTCGACGCGACCGGTAGCGATGCGACGGAGAGCGAAGCCGCCGCCAGATCCATCGGCGAGGTCGAAAACATGATCGACCGCCTCGGGATCACGCGCGGCCTGCGAAACCACGGGATCCCGCGGGAGAGCCTCGAGAGCCTCTCAATCAGCGCCTTCGACGACTCCTGCCACAAAACCAATATCCGCCCGTGCACACGGGGCGATCTCTTGAAGCTGTACGAGGAGAGCTGGAACGCATGACGGAAACTTCGCTGATGAACCTGGTAAACCCCGCGACGGAAGAGGTCTTCCGCACTCTCGAACCCACTCCGGAAGCGGAGCTCGCATCCGTTCTCGACAAGATGCGGACCGCGCAACGGAAGTGGCGCGACGTCCCGGTGGGCGAACGGGTGGAGATCTGCCGCGGGTTCGTCGATGCGTTCCGCGCGCTCAAGGAATCCGTGGCGCTCGATATCACGCGGCAGATGGGCAAGCCGCTGGTGCAGGCGAGGCGCGAGGTGGATACTACGCTCGACCGCGCCGAAACCATGCTCCGGCTGGCGGCGGCTGCCTTGCAGGACGATGGACTGCCGCCCAAAGAGGGTTTTCGCAGGTTCATTCGTCATGAGCCGCTGGGCATCGTGCTGGATATCCCAGCGTGGAACTACCCGCTCTTGATCGCCGTGAACGTGGTGATTCCAGCCCTGCTGGCAGGCAACGCCGTGCTGATCAAGCACGCCCGCCTGACGCCGCTGTGCGGCGATGCGTTTGTCGACGCCTTGCGGAAAACGAGTCTGCCTCCGGACCTGGTCGCCTCCGTTCATGTGGGCCATGCGACGGTGAGCCGGCTCATCGAGAGGCGCGCCGTCGACTTCATCTCGTTTACCGGCTCGGTGGAAGGCGGGCGCGAGGTCTACCGGCAGGCTTCCGCACAGTTGCTCGACATGGGCCTGGAACTCGGCGGCAAAGATCCGGCGCTGGTCTGCGAAGACGCGAACTTCGATTTCGCCGTAGCCAACCTGGTAGATGGCGCCTTCTACAATTCCGGACAGAGCTGTTGCGCCATCGAGCGGATCTACGTGATGCGCCCCCTGTTCTCCAGATTCGTGGACGCGTACGTCGCCGAAGTGGAGAAGTACAAGGTCGGGAACCCGTTGGATGCGGCCACCGACATCGGGCCGCTGGCACAGCGCAAGGCCGTCGAGTTTCTGGAATTTCAGATCGGCCAGGCCGTTGGCCGGGGCGCCCGGGTGCTCACCGGCGGAAGACGCGCGCCGGGCCCTGGATATTTTTTCCAGCCGACCGTGCTGGTGGATGTGGACCACGGCATGAGCCTGATGATGGAGGAGAGCTTTGGACCGGTGATCGGCATCATGCCGGTGGACAGTGAGGAGGAAGGCGTCCGCCTCATGAACGACAGTCCCTACGGCCTCACCGCTTCCATCTGGACCGAGGACGCGGCACACGGCGAGGCGCTGGCTGGCAGGACGGCCGCCGGGACAGTCTATGTCAACCGCTGCGATTACCTCGACCCCGAGCTGGCATGGGCCGGCATCAAAGACAGCGGGCATGGCTGCACGCTGTCGCACCTCGGTTTCCTGCACCTGACGCGTCCGAAGAGCTTTCATCTCCGCACGCGCACCGGCAGTTGAGCGGCACACATCGCCCTATGCAGATTCCGGGAATGCTCACCATCGAAGATCTTCGGCGCCGCGTCGACGAGTCGCAGATCGACACCGTACTGCTCACGTTCACCGATATGTATGGCCGCCAGCTCGGCAAACGCCTGGACGCCCGCTTCTTTCTGGATTGCGGCCCGGAGCCGGGCACGCACGCCTGCGACTACCTGCTTACAACGGATATGGACATGGACCCGGCGCCGGGCTATCGGTTCGCCAACTGGGAGCGCGGCTACGGCGATTTCCACATGGCGGCCGACCTGGCGACCCTGCGCGTGGCCAGTTGGCTCGACCGGACGGCCCTGGTGACCTGCGATCTGGTTGAGCCCGGTTCCCGCGCGTTGGTGAACGAAGGGCCGCGCTCCATTTTACGGCATCAAATCGAGCGAGCCCTGGAGTTGGGATATCAGCCAATGGCCGGGAGCGAGCTGGAGTACTACATCTTTAACAACTCCTATCGCCAGGCGGCCGCCGCCGGGTACCACGGTCTCGAATCCGCAGGCTGGTACCTGGAGGATTATCACGTCTTGCAGGGAACGCGCGAAGAAAAGCTGAATGGCGCTGTCCGGCGGCACCTGGCGCAGTCGGGCATCCCGGTGGAGTGTTCCAAAGGCGAGTGGGGCAAGGGACAGCACGAATTGAACGTTCGGTACAGCGACATACTCACCATGGCCGACCGCCATGCCGTCTTCAAACAGTGCTTCAAAGAAGTGGCGGACAGTCTGGGCATGAGCGTCACGTTCATGGCAAAGCCCGACGCCGGTCAGGCCGGATCGAGCTGTCATGTGCACTTGAGCCTCTGGCAGGACGGCATGAACATCATGGCGGGAGAGAGCCCGCTGGGTCCGGTGTTGTGCAGCGACGCGTTCCGCTGGTTTCTGGGAGGCTGGATCGCTCACGTGCCCGAGTTCATGGTCTTTTACGCTCCCACGGTGAATTCCTACAAGCGCTTTCGCGCCGGTTCGTGGGCGCCGACGCGCCTGGCGTGGAGCCACGACAACCGCACGGCCAGCTTTCGAGTGGTGGGGAA
>JADGNS010000302.1 GCA_017883355.1 Candidatus Solibacter sp. | reverse complement strand
GAACGTCACGATCCCGATCTTCAACGGCGGTTTATTCAAGGCAAGGCAGACGCAAGCCGAGTTGAGAGCAAAGGCCGCTGGGGAGAACGTGAACGACCTGCAAAACCGCGTCATCCGGGATGTGCGCGTCGCCTGGCTGAGCGCCACTACGGCATACGATCGCATGGCCCTGACACAGCAGTTGCTGCAGCAGGCCAGTTCCGCGCTCGATCTGGCTCAAACCCGCTACGACTATGGGCTGGGCAACATCGTCGAACTGAGCACGGCACAACTCAACCTCACCGCGGCGCAAATCGCCGTCACCAGCGCGCATTACGATTATCAGACACAGAGGATCCTTGTTGATTACCAGACTGGAGTCCTCCACTAACGACGTGGTCCAAGGCGCGCCATCGGCGCATGCCCAGGCCCCGGCCGATGCCCGGCGAGTCCGGGTGGTATGGGATGCCACGCTAGGCCTGTGCGCTGCCGGCTACCTGGCGCTGGTGTTGTTCGACGACGTGGAGAGCCCGCTATTTTCGATAGCTCTCCTCTTCCTGGTGGCGCACGCGCTCATCCAACCCCGCAGGAAGATCTAAGTGATGACGCCTTTCCGGATTGCGTAGAGAATCATTTCGGCCCCGCTGTGGAGATTCAGTTTCTGCATGATGTGACCACGGTGGGTTTCCACCGTGTGCAGGCTCAAATTGAGGAAAGCCGCGACGTCCTTATTGCTCCTGCCCTCGGCGAGTAGCTGCAGAACCTCCCTTTCCCGGGTGGTCAACAGATCGTAGCTGTCTTCGACCTTCTGCTCCTGCATCTGGCGAACGTAGTCCTCCACCAGCATCTTACCGATGGCCGGGCTGAAAAAGGCTTTGCCATCGCTCACCGTCTGGACTGCATTGATCAGATCGTGTTCCGCAGAGTCTTTCAGCAAGTACCCCTTCGCTCCGGACTTCAGCGCTTTCAGAACATAGCCCTCGTCGGAATGCATGCTCAGGAAGACGATGGCCGACGGCGTGTCGCTGCCACAGACCTGCCTCGCCGCCTCAATGCCGTTCAAACCAGGCATTGCCAAATCCATTACGACAATGTCCGGCTGGTGCTGCGCCGCAAGCGCGACCGCTTCGCGGCCATCGGCGGCCTCGGCCACGACACGAAAACCCTCGTGGCTCTCGAGCAACAGGCGAAGTCCTTTCCTTACGATGGTATGGTCGTCCGCAAGAAGAATTCGGATGGATCTCATTATTTCAACCGGCGTTCGCCGTAACCGCCTGAGAAAAGGGTAGCGCAACCCGGAGCAAGGTACCCTCGCCGCTCGCCGATTCCACAATGAGCCGGCCTCCCAGAGCGCTGACACGCTCTTCCATCCCGATCATGCCCATACCGCGCGCCTGTTGTGGATTGAACCCCCTGCCATCGTCTTTTACCGACAATAACAACCGGTCCGGCTCTTGAGTAACCGTGATTTTCACATTGCGGGCGTTGGCGTGTTGAACGATGTTGTGCAGCGCCTCCTGAACAATCCGATAGATGCACGTTTTATGATCTTCCGTGAGTTCTTCGGAGACCTGCTCGGCGGCCACCTGCACCCATATGCCGCTCCGCTTGGATGCTTCGCGGGCCTGCCACTGCAAGGCCGGAACAAGGCCGAGGTCATCGAGCATGGAAGGGCGCAGCAGCAGGGCCATGTTGCGGACGACGCCGATGGACTCTTCGAGCAGCCTCTTGATCTCGCCGGCTTTCTTCGACAGGGCGGATTCCTCCTTGTTGCGGATCAAATTCGAGAGGTTCGCCATCTCGACCAGCACGCCGGTGAGCGCCTGCCCCACCTCATCGTGGAGTTCGCGCGAGATCAGCTTCCGCTCCTCTTCCTGCGCCTCCAGAAGGCGGGCGGACAGTTGCTTCAATTCAGCCCGGGCATGGCTTATCTCCTTGTAGTGTCGGGCGCTTGAGTCTTCCAGCTTCAGAATCTTCCGTGTGCTGAAGATCGCCAGGACGAAACCCAGGGCAATCGTCAGGCCGATGGTGACGATCAGGCGGCTTCGGAATTGGCGGAACGTCCGTTGGACCGCCATTTTTCCGGAATTCAGTTGCGCTTCGTTGAACCGGCCGATCTGGTCGGCAATGGCGAGCATTGCGGTTCGACGGGGGAACACTTCATCGCGCAAGAACACATATCCCGCCATCTGCCGGCGATCGGCCGTCCACTCGAAGGTGGGTTCCAGAACGCGCCAATAAGCAACCAACTCCTGTGTGAGCACCGTGAACGGTTGCGCCTCGCCACTGCTCAGCAGCCGCAAATACTGTTGCAATGCAGCATCCATGTCCTTTCGGGTTTCCAGAAGAGTGTAGCGATGGCCCTCGGCTTTGCCGGCCTGTGGCTCCAGCAGGTAGTCCCGGACGTAGGTGCCGGACAGATAGAGGTCGCTTCGAATACGTTCCAGGACTTGCGTCCGCAACAGAAACTCGTCGCGAATGCGATCGTTCGATGTCTGGATCCGTTGAAGGGCTTGGATCGCGTCAGCGCCGGCGAACGCCATGAGAATCAGCAATCCACCGAAGCCGGCAATCAAGACCAGCCTGCTGTCCACCGTTGGCATGAAGCCGACCCGCGACGCCGCCATCGTCTTCATGTTACCGTTTCCGCATGCACGATCGGCCTTCCACAACGCCGGAACACCGGAAACCTGTATCTCCGCCGCGATGAACGATTGCATGAGTTCCTGTGGCGGAACCGCAATGCTCCGGAGGAACCTAGCGTACTTCCTCGGGCGGTGGCACGCGCACGAAGGCCCTGTAGAGCAGCAGGTCGTACGCGATCTTCAGCGTCCCGGCGATGAAGAACGGCAGGTTGATCAGCGAGGGCCTGGCAAACAATAGACCGGCAAACACGGGAGCCAGGGCTGCGCCGGCGGTTCGAGCGACCCCCGTGATGCCGGCCGCGGAGGATCGCTCTTCCTCGCGAACGATGGCCATGGTGTACGACTGCCTAGTGGGTACATCCATCTGGCTGATACTGAACCGCAGGAATAGCGCGAGCACGGCCAGGGACAAATTCGGCATGAGCGGTATGAGCACGAGCAGAATGTTCGAAGGAAGGTGGGTGAACACCATTGTCCTGATCAGCCCGAACCGCGCTGCAAGCCGCGACGCCATCAGCGCGGACAAGCCTGCAAGGACGTTCGCGCCAAAGAAGATGCCGCCCAGCGTTGCCGGAGCGACTCCAAAGCGGAGGTAGAACCAGTAAGCTGCGAAGCTCTGCACGATGAATCCGCCGCCGAACGCATCCAGCGCAAAGAGGCTGGACAGGCGGAGCACGACACCACGTGAGGCGCCGATTCCGAGCAGGGTCCGGTGGCCGGCAGCGACGCTTATATCCCGCCGCACCTCCGCAGCCGGTGAGAGACGGGTGAAGAGCAAGCCTAGCAGAACTCCGATAGCGGCGTAACAAACGATAATCGCCCGTTCGCTGGACACCACCGGCACGGCGGCTTTCCGCAGCGCTTGTATGAGGACCCCAGAAAAAAGCGATCCAGCCGCTGTGGAGAGGGCTCCGGCGAGCGCGTACCACGCAAAAATGGTAGTGCGTTCCCGCGCGGAAACGACATGAGACAGCGCCGCCTGCTCGATCGGCAGGAATGGACCGACTTCGTTTCCGCTCGGGCTGATTACACCGATCGTGCCGGCCGCCACCAAGAGGAGGAAGTTGCTGGTGAGGGCAAATGCCAGTCCCGCGCCGGCCATCAGGAGCGCCCCGGTGATAAGGATCCGGCGCCTGCCGATCCGGTCCGCTTGAGTCGTGAGGCTCAATGAAATCACAGTGTCCCCAAGCAGGGTTAGAGTCAGCAATAGTCCCGTCTGGGCTTCGCTCAGACCGAGCGCCGTCAGGTAGAACACCAGCACCACTGAAAGTGAGCCGTAGGAGAAAAGGCGGATGGAACGCGTCAGGAAGAGCAGCCGGCCGTCCGGAGGCAAGTTCCGCATTGGATTACCCAGATGGACGGCCATTCATCCCCCGATTCGGCGTGCTTGTCGTACTCCGAGGCACCGCCACGACTGAGCGAATTCAGGCGTCCCGCCCGCCAAATCCACTCAGGTAAAGAGGCGACGGCTAGTTTTCAAGGATACAGGAAGAATCATGAGGCACTCGTTTATTCGGTTCCTTCTGCTGGCGGACGCAGCCCTCAGCCAGGAGACGAAATTCTCATCGCTCGCGTCCCGGATCGACCTGCCGAACGTCAATGGGCGCATCGATCGTTTGAGTGCCGACTTGAAGGGCCATCGACTGTTCGTCCCGGTGAGCACCGTCAACCGCCAACCGGTGGGTCGCGCAAACTGTCAGAAGTTATACTTGAGCGCGAACTGAATCTGGCGCATGCTTGCCCTGGTCGAGGTAATAAAACCGAAATTCGACGGGGGTGCCACATTCGAGCTGCCCCCCCAGCTTGCGCTCGGAGTGCCCAATTCCACATGGTTGGGAGCGTTGAACATTTCCATGCGGAACTGCAGAGAGTGTTTTTCGGCGATCCGGAAATCCTTGATGACCGAGAAATCGATGTTCACCTGTCTCGGTCCCAACAGATTGTCGCGCGCGCAGTTCCCAAACGTGCCGGGGGTCGGGTTGGAGAATGCCGCTGGGTTGTACCAGCCGTTTTGGTTGGGATTGGGCAGAATCTGGTTCACGCCGGCGACGCAGTTGAGCCGGGCGCCATTTGGTGAGAAGACGACGCCCGCCGAGTCATAGGTGGAAGTCTCGGTCACGGAGCCGCTTTGCAATGTGGTAATGGTGCTCAACTGCCAGCCGCCAACCACCTGGTTCACGATCCCGCCGTGATTCAGAAGCCTCTGGCCTTTGCCGAAGGGCAGCGTGTAGAGGATGGAAGCGACAAAACGATGCGGAACGTGGAATGCCGAGGGGCCGTATTCGCAGCTATGGGGGCAGAGCGAGTTCGCCGGCACGAAGTCGTTTCCGGGGCCACGGATGGCGCTGCCGTCATCGAGGGATTTGGAAAAGGTGTAGCTGAACAAAGTCGTCAGGTTATTTGCGAAACGCTGGGTCAACTTGACGCCGAGGCCGTTGTAGTTCCCCTTTCCGTCGGCGTGCAGGTACTGTATGCCCGAGGCCCCAAACTCCGGATAGGGCAAGCGGGTGACCACCGAAGCGGTCCCGGCAACCGGCTGGCCGGCATTAATCAGGTCAGCCAGCCTGCGGCTTTGCGAGCCGTTGTAACCGGCCTCCAGAGTGGTCGATTGGCCGAGCGTGCGCTGGATGTTCAACACATACTGCATGGTGTAGGTGGTCGGCAGATTTGGGTTCGCGCCCCAGGTGAGGCCGATGGGTATCGTCACCGGAAACGCCGACGTGTTGATGAAATCCTTATAGCCAAACGTCGGCAGCCCATAGGCGGTAGGCGTGACCTGCCCCGTCCGGCCCCCCAGTCCGCGATTGAGATCGAAGATGGAGTTTTTGCTCTCCTGCGAGTAGAAGAAGCCGAAACCGGTGCGCACCGACCACTTATCCGAGGGGCTCCAGGCGATGCCGAGCCGCGGCGCGAAGTTGTTGAAATCGGTGTTGATCATCCGGGAGCCCAGCCGCCCGTCCCTGGCAACCTGCAGGGCGGGGGAGCCGGCAACGGTCGCTCCCTGGGCCGCCCAGTATGGCCTGTAAACGAAGTTGAGGCCGTCGTAAAAATTCCCGTTTCCCGCGCGAACGTAAACCGGATGCAGCTTCATATCCTGCACATTGGCGGTGGCGGAAAGGGGCGAATTGAGCTGCACGCTCACCTCGTTGCCGGAGTTGTCCACTAGCGGCTGGGCGACCTCCCACCGCAGACCCAAGCTTAGGGTCACGTGGGGCAGCACCCTCCAGGTGTCGTCGATGTAAGCCGCCCATTCGCTATTGCGGAAATCGGCCGTCGCCAGCGCAACGGCAATAATGCTGTTATTCATGTTGCCCATCAGGAAGTCCGCGCCCGAATAGCCGCCGGTCTGTGCGGTCGCCGTGACGGTGTTGGTGAACTGGCCGGTGAAAAAGAACTGGCCGCGGGGGAATTCGTTGCCGAGTTGCGGGAACTTGTTGTAGCGGTACTCTCCACCCAGGCGCAGCGAGTGCTTCCCGACGACCCAGGAGAAGTTGTCCACCCCCTGGAAAATCTTGTCGTTGATCTGGAATGGGCTGCTGGTCGGGTTGCCGAAGCTGGTCAGGTTATTGCTCAGTTGAATGTTCGGGATGCCCCAGGAATTCGGATCGGAGACCTTCACCGGAATGCCCATCTCCTCATCCACATTCTCGACGCCCGCCAACTGCTGGGTGATATTGTTGAACAGCGAGGTGTAACCGAACCGCGCCTCATTCACTTTGGTCGGGGAAATCGTCCGGACGTTGGAGACCACCCACTGGCTGGCCCTGGTGTACAGAGTCTGCCCGTCGTTGGAAGTGATGCCGGGGGTAATGGTGGATTCGT